>JALUMJ010000059.1 GCA_027040375.1 Campylobacteraceae bacterium | reverse complement strand
TTTAATATCTCTAGCACAGTTTCACTACTTTTACCAACTCTTGGTTGCTTTGTAGCAAAACACGGGAATAGGGCGATAACTAGCAAATCTGGAAGTGCTGATATGCTTGAAGCTCTAGGAATCAATCTAAATCTAAACCTAGAGAAACAATCTTTGATGTTAGGGGAATGTGGTTTTACATTTTTATTTGCTATTAATCATCATCCAGCCATGAAATACATAATGCCTATAAGAAAAAGTTTGGATCATCGTACAATTTTTAATATATTAGGACCTTTAACAAATCCAGCTGGTGCTAAAAAATACCTCATAGGTGTATTTAGCGATGAATTTCTAAATAGAATTATCGTGGGACTTAGCTTATTGGATACAAAAAGTGCAGTTGCTGTAAGCAGTAGGGATGGCATGGATGAGATAAGCATATCTGATGTTACTTATGCTACGATGCTTAAAAATAACAGAACGACGGATTTTATCATTGACCCAGCAAACTATGGATTGAAACTTGTACCAAAAGAGGCTATAATCGGTGGCAATGCAAAAGAAAATGCGCAAATTACTCTCGCTATTCTCAAAGGTGAAGAAAAAGGCGCAAGAAGAGATATAGTTCTTCTAAATACCGCCATGGCTCTTTTGGTAGATGATAAAGCAAGAGACATAAAAGAGGGAATAGAGATGGCATTGGATGCTATACGAAGTAAAAGGGCTTTGAAAAAACTCGAAGAGATTATCAAGGTATCAAATACTTTATGAAAATACAAAAAACTATTTCGCTTGAAAATTTAAACTCTTTTATAGATGAAATTTTAGAGTTTTCCCATGAGTGTAAAATATTTTTGTTAGCAGGAAACCTTGCAAGTGGGAAAACAACATTTGTGCAAGAATTTGCAAAAAAACTTGGGTTGGAAGATGATGTTACATCACCAACTTTTTCAATCCAGCAAACTTATGGGGATAAATTTTTTCATTATGATATTTACCAAAATGGCACTGAGAATTTTATCTCTAGCGGACTTCTTGAAGAACTTGACACTGATGGATATCATATGATTGAATGGGCTGATGAAAAACTTGAAAAGATTTTGGATGCCTACATGTACGACTTTGTAAAAGTCAAAATAAAAAAAGCGAAAGATAAAAATAGAAATTATGAGGTTACTAAATGCATACACTAAAAGTTGAAAAACTAGAAAAGATTATCAAAAAAACTAAAATCATAGATGGAGTTACGCTTGAAGTTAAAAGTGGTGAGATAGTAGGGCTATTGGGACCAAATGGCGCAGGAAAAACTACTATGTTTTATATGATTTGTGGAATCATCTCGCCTACTATTGGAGATATATATCTTGACAATAAAAAGATAACAAAGATGCCGCTTCACAAAAGAGCAAAAGAAGGCATAGGTTATCTTCCTCAAGAGTCTAGTATATTTAAAGAATTAAGTGTGGAAGAAAATCTTCTTCTTGCAGCACAAATCGTTTATGACAATGACGAAGAGGCTGAGCAAAGAGTGGAAAAGTTGCTTGAGCTTTTAAATATAGAACCTATTAGAAAAAGAAAGGGCATCAGCCTTAGTGGAGGAGAGAGGAGGCGATGTGAGATAGCAAGGTCATTGGCAAATTTTCCAAAATTTTTACTTTTAGATGAGCCTTTTGCTGGAGTTGATCCCATAGCCGTCACTGACATACAAACTATCGTAAGAGACCTTGCAAAACTTGATATTGGTGTGCTTATAACGGATCATAATGTAAGAGAAACACTGGGTATTTGTGATCGGGCTTATGTCTTAAAAGATGGTATGCTTTTGGCTAGTGGCAAGGCACAAGAAGTTGCAGAAAACAGACTTGTAAAAACCCACTATCTTGGGGTTGATTTTAAATTTTAAATTTTTAAGGACTTGATTTGAAGTTAAGAGCTAGCGTTGAAATAAATTCAAAACAAAAACTCTCTTCTACTCTTAGAAGTTGGTTGCCAATCTTACAAGCAAATCTTGAGTCTTTACAAGAGACTCTTGAGCCTTTTGCAAAAGAAAATCCTTTTATACAAATAAAAGTTGGCAACGAAAAAACACAAAAAAGATTTGAAAAAAAGAGTTTCTTTCAACAAGTTGCAAAAAATTCAGTTTCAGATGTTATCGAAGCTCTTACAATAGAAAAAAAATCACTTTATGAAGTTTTATACGAACAGATAAATCCACCTCTTTTCCCCACTCCAAAATCTCAAAAAATTGCTCATGACATAATCGAAAACTTAGACAATGAAGGTTATATACAAAAAGAATACATAAAAGAGATAGCACAAAAATTTGATTATGAAGTAGAAGAAGTAGAAAAAATAAGAAAACGATTTTCAAATCTAACACCGAGCGGAGTAGGAGCTATTGATTTTAAAGAATCATTTTTATTTCAACTTGATGAGATGGATATAGAAGATGACTTATATATTTTTACCACACAAATTATAGAAAATTTTGAATCAATCGAGCAATATTATAAAAAAAATCATTTTCAAGAAGCGCTAAAAGTAATCAAAAAGTTTAAAAATCCACCAGCAGTTGAATATCTAGAAAAGCAAAGAGAAGTTATCCCAGATATCTTTATATTTAACAACTCTGGCGTCATTGAAGTAAAATTAAATGATGCATACTATCCAGATATTGTACTAGATACCGAAGGGCTTGATGACAAACAAGAATTTGTATCTAAAAAGATAAAAGATGCCAAAGATTTGATAGATGCACTAGAGATGAGAAAAGCAACTTTATATAAGATAGGTTTATTGATAGTAGAATACCAATATAACTTTTTCTTTGGAGATGCAATAGCCCCTATGAAGTTGCAAGATTTAGCAGATGAATTGGAACGAAACCCATCAACAATCTCAAGAGCCATATCGAACAAATACATATCTTGCAATAGAGGCGTCATACCGCTAAAACATTTTTTTGCAACAGCTGTCGAGGAAGACATATCAAATAGTGCTATCAAAGATTATATGAGAGAATTGGTAAAATATGAAGACAGAAAAAAACCACTAAGCGACATAAAGATATTAGCTCAAATAGAGAAAAAATTTGGCGTAAAGATGGTTAGGCGGACTATCACAAAATATAGACAACAATTTAACATAGCAGGGTCAAGCGAACGAAAAAAATTATATACTTTGTTGAGTACCTAACTTATCTGAAGT
>JALUMJ010000058.1 GCA_027040375.1 Campylobacteraceae bacterium | reverse complement strand
TAGTTTTCCTGCACTTTTTATATCATTTTTTGCAAGAGATTTTTTAAGTAGCTTTACAGATGCTCTTTTGTTTGCTGGTGGTTTTACGCTTCTGCGGATGATAGTTTCATGGATTATCAAAAAGGAAGCCATGGGTGAAGCAGATATAATCATAGCTGCAATTATTGGTGCAACTGTTGGCGTAAACTTGGGACTTAGTGCTATATATCTGTCTGCCCTTATTGCCTTGCCCGCTTTTTTGATTGTTGGTAAAAAAGGATTTCATTTGCCATTTATTCCATTTTTAACTCTTGGTCTTTTCATAACTTGGTTATTTGATAAACAAATATTAACATTATTGGATAAAATCTATGGATAGAGTAAATAGTTATCTTTTTAAAAGTTTTCTTTCACTTTTTAGCTCAATCTTTTTTATACTTTTTTCTATAATTTCTATCATATTTTTCATAAAAATATCAAGTATAACCTCTGTCATGCAAATTAGTTTTTTAGAGCTTATGACTATGTTTGTATATCTCATACCAAAGCTCTTAATATATACAATGCCTGTAACATTTTTTATCTCACTTTGCATTACGCTTTTTAATCTTTCAAAAGAAAATGAACTAATAGTTCTGTTTTCTCTAGGACATTCTCCCAAAAAGTTATCTCAATTTTTTACAATAATAGCAGCAATACTTTCTCTTTTGATGATTGTAAATGTTATAATTTTAGTTCCATTATCTAAGCAATTAAATAAAAATTTTATTGAATATAAAAAAGCTGAAGCAAAATTTAATATCCAAGAGAGTAAATTTGGTCAAAAATTTTCAAATTGGCTTGTGTATATAGATAAATCAGAAAAAAATCAAATCTATAAAAATGTCACTCTTTACAAAAAAGGAATAAATGGCAATGCTCCAAAGCTAATATTATCACAAAAAGCTCTCATACAAAATGCTGATGGAATTTTAAGACTGGTACTTGTTAACGGAAAAGCTTTTGAATTTCAAAAAGACAAAATAGAACAAATAGATTTTGGAAAAATGTACATAAACTCTAAACACAGTGAAAATCTTGGATACATAAAAACCATCAGTGATTACTGGAATTTTGCATTTAAAAACAAACATAGAGCCTATGACTTTGCTTTTTTTATATTGATTTCACTCTTTCCAATCTCTACAGTATTTTTAGCGATTGGATTAGCAACTGCGACATCACGCTATGGCAATAATGGAATTTATCTATATATGTTTATCTCCACAGCGATATACTTTTCTTTTGTATTTTTAATAGCCAAAATATATCCTTTTAGCTCGATACTAATCGTGCCTATGGTTAGCATAATTCTGTCGTATTTTATATATAGAAAAAGAGTATCTTCAAAGTTTTAAATATTGAAAAAAATAAAAATAACCTTTTCATATAATGGCTCAAAATTTTATGGTTCACAAATACAAAAACAAAAAAATAGTGTTATGGGTACCATTCAAAAAGCTTTTAAAGTCCTACATGTAGAGCAAAATATCAAGGTTAGTGGCAGGACAGATAGAGGAGTTCATGCATTAAACCAAGTTTGTCACCTATATGTCCCTGGGTATTTGAATGATTTAGATAAATTAAAACAAAACCTTAATCATATGATTAAACCTTATATCTACATAAAAAATATTGAATTTATAACTGACGAATTTCACGCAAGGTATAGTGCTAAAAAAAGACTTTACAGATATATAATATCGCATAACAGCTATAGCCCTTTTTCTGCTGATTTATGCCTTTTTAGCCCATTTCTAAATGCAAACTCCATGAATTTAAATGCTCAAGAATTTATAGGCATCCATAACTTTAAATACTTTAAAAAAAATGGTAGCAAAACAAAAAATGATATAAGAGAGATATATAAATGCGGGGCTTATAGTTTTAAAAATCACACTGTATTGTATTTTTTAGGAAACAGCTTTTTAAGAAGTCAAGTTAGAATGATGTGTGATTATCTAATCAAAATTGAACAAAAGAAATTGACATTGACAAACTTGAAAGAGCAACTTGATACAACAAAATTCACAAGTAGTTCCATAGTTCCGCCAAATGGATTATATCTAAGTAAAATATATTATTGAGTTGTAAAATGCGTTATTGAGTTGTAAAAACTTTCTCAATTTGACCAAATAATTTTTCTTTATCATAGATAGATGTATTATCATCAACTACAGTTTCAATATTTGGATTAAAGATAAACATATCACAATCAAAACCAACCTCAATCTTCCCTTTTTTCTGTAAATTTAATACTTTTGCAGGATTATAAGAGCACAATTCAATCAATCTACTCATAGACAACCCTTCTTGCTTTACCAAGAAGGTGTAGGCTAATTGAAAAAATTCTTCTACTCCTCCTATGCCAAAATGCGCATCCCAAAATGCGACATCTTTATATAAAACAGATTTTGGAGAATGAGCAGAAGTAAGCAAATCAATCGAACCATTTTTTAATTCATTTATCAGTAATTTTCTCTCATTTTCATCCCTAAGAGGTGGCAGTATCTTCGCATATGTATTAAATCCATCGCAACTCTCATCATTTTTCAATAAATGATGAATCGACACTTCGCAAAAGATATTCTTAGATGATTTTTTTGCAGAATTTATGATATCTAATGATCTTTTAGTAGATATTGTCTGAAATACAATTGTTGATTTAAAGCCCAACGATAATTCAGCTATTTTTGCAACTTCCACGCTTTCAGAAGATTTCGAGATGCCTGAAAGCCCTAGTTTAAAAGATATATTGCCTTCGTTTATCAAGCCTCGATCATCAAGGTTTGGCTCGTAACAAAAACAAAAAAATGGCTTATCTTTCATCGTAGCATATTGAAATCCTCTTTTTAAAAGATTTAAATTTATATTTGAGTTTGAATAAATCCCCTCTGCTCCATTGTTTAAAAGAGTGGCAATATTATTTAATTTATCATTTTCTTTATTTGTCAATGGTACATTTACATTTAGATTTATTATGGAATTATCAAAAGATGTCTTTAAAAAATCCAATAAAGTTGAGCTTTCTAATCTTGGCTCAAAGTCAGAAATTATAACAGCACTTGTAACGCCACCTTTTTTTGCACTAGTTACTAGTTTTTCTAGATTTTTTTTACTCAAAATATCATTTGCTAATCTAACATTTAAATCTATGAGCCCTGGCAAAAGATATGATCCCTTTGCATCAAAGATATCATATTCACTTTTTTCTTTTATATTAAGTTTTATATCTACGATTTTCTTATCGTCTATTAAAATATCTTTTTGGATAAATTCCTGCCCGCTTAACACTAAAGCATTTTTAATTAATTCCATTGTTTTTCCTAAACTTTACAATTTTTTCATAAGATTTTACAATTGTTTCTTTTTTAACTCTTCCATCTTTGATAGCTTCTAATAGTATTCGCTTCACTTCTCTTGGGACATTTGAATTCTTAGCAAAATAACTTGAAAAAAACAATATGTCGTCTCCTGCATTTACTGCTTTTATGACACTTTGCGTAAAACTGTAATTTTTCAATATATACTTGCTTTTAAGATCAGCACTTACGATAAGCCCTTGGTAATTTAACTTACCTCTCAAAATAGACTTGATTGTATAAGGTGAAAAAGTTGATATATTTTCTTTGTCTAAGTTTTTATTTAAGCCAAAATCCATAACTATTGCTTTTATTTTCTTATACTTGATAAGTTCAAAATATGGCTTTAACTCTGTATATTTCCAATCCTTAGCATCATTTACCCTGCCAGGGAAATGACCAATAATAGGAATTAAACCAGCATTTTTAAGAGAATTTATTTCATATGTTAGATATGTTACCGCTATATCTTCTTGGTCACTATAGATTCCATTTAAATGCAAATCAGCATTTGGCCAAAACAACATATTTACTCCAGATTTTTTAAGTTTTCCATAAAAGTCAATATTTAGTTTTTTGATATCATTTAAATTATAATCTTGTTTCGCACGATTAAAATCACTAAAATTATCTGGATAACTCAATACAAATAAATTTTTTTTAGATTTTTTCTGCAAATAATTGTTTAAAATTTTTAATTGTTTAAAATTTTTTAGATTTTCTTTGGCGATGTATATGCCGCCTATTTTGTCGTTTTGAATATCCCTACTTAGCTGCTCAATCCATTTATCTCCTGGCTTTTGACCACTAAAACCAACGACAATCATCTGGGAAATCATATTTGGCACAGAAACAACAGAGCCATACAATTGAAAAGCACAAAAAAACAAAGACACAATGATTTTGCTCATCATTTCAATAAATCCCTTAAACTATCTTTTGGATTTTTACCTTCTAAAATTTTTTGAACTTCTTTTGCAATTGGTGTATATATATCGTTTTTAGCGCTTAAATTTACAATAGCCGATGCCGTAAAAACTCCTTCAGCCACTTCTCCTAATTCTTCCAAGATATCTTCTAATTTCATATTTTTTGCAAGACATAGTCCGACTCTGTAATTTCTTGAAAGCTCACTTGATGCTGTTAGGAACAGGTCTCCTGCACCACTTAAGCCTAAAAAAGTTTCATCAACCCCTCCAAAATATCTTCCAAACCTCGACATCTCGACCAAACCTCTTGAAATCAAGCTAGCCCTAGCGTTATTACCCAATTTTAAACCAGAACATATTCCACTTGCTATCGCCAAAACATTTTTGTAAGCACCACAAATCTCCGCACCGATAACATCACTGCTGGTATATGCTTTTATAAAATCAGGGAAAAAAGATGAAAATTCTTTGGATAATTTTGGGTTTATTGAGTTTACTACAACAGCTGTTGGGAGAGATTGCATAACTTCTGATGCAAAAGAGGGGCCAGAGAGAAAAGATAAATTTTCTTGTGGTATAAATTGGGTAAAAACATCATTTAAAAATTTACCGCTTTTTTGTTCTATTCCTTTTGCCCCAACAAGTACCTTTTGTCCTCTAAATTTAAAATTCTTTTCTAGCCAATCACCGACTATTTGAACTGGCAATGCAAACACGAGATATTCACTATCTAGTGCGACATCTAAACTAACGAAATTCTTAATTTCTTTTTTATGCCTTGATGTAATCTTACATGTAGATTTTTGTAAAAATGCAAAATGCAAGGCACTGCCCCATTTTCCTGCACCAATTATAGAGATACTCATTTGATTGTATCTACCTCTATTTTAAATTTTTTTAAATTTTTTTTGCTTCCTAACACAACCATTGTATCTCCTGGACGAATCTTATGGCTAACCCCTCTTGAAAAAAATATAAATTCATTACTTCGTTTAATATCCAACAACCCTAATAAAATCAAATCATTTGAAGATGATAAATTTATATTTTTAAAGTTT
Organism: Campylobacteraceae bacterium; assembly: GCA_027040375.1. Lineage (GTDB taxonomy): Bacteria > Campylobacterota > Campylobacteria > Campylobacterales > Sulfurospirillaceae > JAADIZ01. The sequence goes on along the minus strand of JALUMJ010000058.1, from coordinate 6,443 downwards.
TTGCCATCGTATAAAGAACCTTTTCGAACTTCAAGCTCAATAATTGAAATTTTATTTTCTATCTTAGAAAAGATATCCAACACCCTAGAAACTCTTGGTTTATTTATCATTCTATAAGCCTTGGCAGCTCCAACACTATGTGGACTTATCGTTCTATTCGCCCCTGCCAATATCATTTTTTTCTCATCTTCCATTTTTTTAATTTCAGTGAGGATTTTCAGGTTTTTATCGATATTTCTTGCAGACAAAGTTACAAAAAGGTTTAAACTGTCATTATTACTAGTGCAAAATAACGCATCTACATTATCCCCAATACCAATATCTTCAAAAATCTTATCATCATCAAGTGTAGTATGTCGCGCAAAATAACCATCAATATTGGCATCAGCTACTTGCATAGGGTCTTCATCTATTATTTCAAGTTCAAAATCACCATCTTTTAAAAGTTTAGCTATCTCTTTTCCGCTTTTTGTATATCCAAATATCACAACTTTTTTCATGCAAACTGCCTTCTGATTTCATTGCCTATTTTATTTATATACTCTACTTTTCCAACAACTATCAAAGTGTCATTTGCCTCAAATTCATACTCATCATGGTCAGGATTAAAAATAAAATTACGAATATTTCCATTTTTTAAAATTGCAATTGTTGTTATATTTAAATCATCCAAACCTAAATCGTCAATACAACTACCGATAAAACTACTTCCCTCTAAGATATCTATGCCATCGATTGTAAAATCACTCTCTTGTATTAAAATATTATCAATAGCATCAAATTTAACAGAATTTCCAATGTATTCAACTGCTACTTCTGCAACTGTTTCATATGGAAATATAACATGATCAGCTTTTGCAATTTTAAATTTTTTTATATTATTATAACTGTTTGCTCTAACAATAACATCTAGGTTTTTTTCTTGAGCCTTTATCGTCAGCAATATAGATAAATTCAAAGCATCATTTTCGGTTAAGACGATAACTTTTTCAACATTATTTTCAAAAACTAGACTATTGATGATTGCATAGTTAGATGCATCTGCTTGCATATGCAAATACCCTTGATGTCCAGCCTTTGCGATATTCTCTTTGTTGATATCCACCACTATAAAACGCTTTTGATCCTTATGCAAGTCCTCAGCCAATATCTGTCCCATTCTACCAAAACCTATTATTACGATTAATCTAGTGAGTTTATGCGCTTCAGCTAAGAGTTTGTTTTCTTTTATTATATCTATCTTCTGCGAGAGTGCATTTGTCACAATAGAGGTAGCTAAAACCAAAATCATAAAACCGCCACCAACTAAAAAAGCAGTAACTATTTTTCCCATCATAGTAACAGGGGTAATATCTCCGTATCCTACTGTTGAAATCGTTATAATAGACCAATAAATTGCATCCATATATGAGTTTATATGTGGGTTATTGCCAACTCCTTCAAAAGTGTACATAATAGTAGAAGATAAAAATACTGTGAAAACACCCAAAATAAATAAAAATTCAAATTCAAATTTTTTATCACTCAATACCTTAAAAAAAGAATTTAAACTCTTTGTGTATCTAAAAAATTTAAATAATCTAAAAATTAAGAAAATTCTCAACACCCTAAAAGGTCTATATACCGGTAATATTGCAAGAAGGTCTATGATAGCCATGGGAGAAAGGATATATCGTATCTTTTGTTTTATAATAATCTTTAAAATCTTAGATAATTTTGGTTCCTGATCTAGTTCAAGCATCTTTTTGTGATAACGGATGATTAAAAGTCTTATATTTGCACTTGTCCAAAATCTACCAATCCATTCAAATATAAAAACACTAACAGCAAAATCTTCAATCAGCCCAAATTGATAAGGCAAATGATTACTTATGTCGTAAATAAAAATAGCAACAGTCAACAGAACAAGCCCTATAATCAACACATCAAAGTATGATTTCATAGAGGATCTTGGATTATCTAATAAGTCGTAAACAAAGCCTTTTACCTTTTTGTATATTTTATTTGAATCCAAAAAATACGCAAAAGAGATAATCAGCCTTGCTAGCATTTATAAACCCAATCTCTTCTTAAGTAACTCATTGACTTTTGCAGGATTTGCTTTCCCCTTGCTTGCTTTCATGACCTGACCCACAAAAAATCCAAATAACTTGTCTTTTCCGCTTTTGTATTGTTCAACTTTATCGCTATTTGAGGCAATTATATCATCAATAATCTCTAGAATTGCTCCATCATCGCTAACTTGTTTTAGTCCAAGTTTATCAATCGCATCATCCACGCTCTCATCATTTTCCATTATAAAATCAAGAACATCTTTTGCAGCTTTTCCGCTTATGGTTGAATCTTCTATTCTTTTCACGAGACTTGCTAGTTTTTCCGAGCCAACGGGGCTAGTTAAAATATCCATACCATCATGAAATCTTCCTAGTAATTCTACCGTTAGCCAAGTTACGCTCAATTTTGCTCCTGCTCCAAAACCTATCATATCTTCAAAAAACTTAGACATTTCAACCGAGCTTGTGATAACAGCAGCGTCATACTCTTTAATCCCTAATTCACTGATAAATCTATTTTTCTTCTCATCAGGAAGTTCTGGGATTTTTGTACATTCACGCATCATCTCTTCAGGTATGATTACAGGTAAAAGGTCAGGATCTGGAAAATAGCGATACTCAGCACTATCTTCTTTTGCTCTCATACTTCTTGTTACACCTTTTTCAGTATCAAACAATCTAGTTTCGAGTACAACTTCTTGCTCATAAACACCATCTTCCCATGCATCAGTTTGCCTGCTTGTCTCATACTCTATAGCTTTTTGGATGAATTTAAATGAGTTTAGATTTTTAATCTCGGCTCTAGTATATAGCTTATCATCACCTTTTGGTCTAATAGATATATTTACATCGCATCTAAAACTACCTTCTTGCATATTTGCATTACTAATGTCTAAAAACCTAACGATAGCATGAAGTTTTTTTAGATATTTTATAGCTTCCTCAGCGCTTCTTATGTCAGGCTCACTTACAATCTCTAAAAGTGGAGTACCTGCACGGTTTAAATCAACTTGTGAGTGATTAGTTTGATGGGTATTTTTTCCAGCATCTTCTTCAAGGTGAGCTCTCGTCACGCCGATACTTTTTTTACTTCCATCATCGAAGTCAATAATAACCTCTCCACCTTCTACGATAGGAATATCAAATTGACTTATCTGATAACCTTTAGGTAGGTCTGGATAAAAATAATTTTTTCTATTGAAAATTGATTTTTTATGGACAGTCGAATTAATAGCAGTTCCAAATGCTATCGCTTTTTTCACGGCTTCTTTATTTAAAACTGGCAACGCTCCAGGAAGCGCTAAACATACTGGGCATACATGTATATTTGGTTCGTCTCCAAAACTTGTAGGACAGTTGCAAAATATCTTTGTTTTTGTATTTAATTGGACATGAACTTCTAAACCTATGACAACTTCAAACATTTACAAAACCTTTTTATAATATATGCTCTATTTTATCATTAATTTCTTTTAACTCACCTTACACACTATAATGAGCAAAGCCCATTATAGTGGCAGGGACGGGAGTCCCTACGACCCCCTGAAGCTACGAAAAGTAAAACTTTTCGAGAAAAAATGCGTAAGGTTAGTTTTAAGTTTTTTAAAGAGTAGTAGTTGTATCGCTTTGTTGTGTAAGTTTTTCCAATAATAGTGTCTGTTTTTTCATCTCTTTTAATTTCTCCACTTGTATCTGAGCAATTTCAAATATAACTACAAAAAATAGACCAAGCAAAGTACCAATAAAAGCACCTAATATAGCTATAAAAAATCCTAAGTGATACAAACTTATAAAAAAGGAGATAGAACCTACCGCTACAAGTGCCCAAGCGGCACCTTGCAGTAGGCTTAGTAATTTTTCAAAAAAACTTTGTCGATCTTTAAATTTATTTGACAATTTTAGATATCTTAATGCTCATCGCTTATCAAAACTGCACCAGCAAGATAAACATAAGTCAAAATCATAAAGATAAATGTTTGCAATATCGCAGAAAATGTCATCAAGGCAAAACCAGGAAGTGGTGCAACCCAAGGAGCGAGCAAGAGTAAAACTGCAACAAATAGGTCATCACCTTTTATATTTCCAAAAAGTCTAAAAGATAAAGATATGATTCTTGAAAGATGAGAAACTATCTCAATCGGGAACATCAAAGGTGCTAAGATTTTCAATGGACCCATAAAGTGTCCAAAGTATTTAATAAAACCATTTACCCTAATACCTTCAAAGTTATAATATAAAAATACCATAACAGCCAAAGGCAAAGTCATGTTTATATTGCCAGATGGTGGTTCAAATCCAGGGATGATTTCCATAATATTTGAAAAAAAGATAAAAAGACCCAAAGTTGCAACTAAAGGCAAATATTTTCTAGCCAATTTTTCACCTATAACATCTTTGCCCATAAAAAGTACTCCACCCAAAAATGCTTCCATTATGTTTTGAGAGCCTCTTGGGACTAACTGCATAGACGAGGTTGATAACTTTGCAACAATAAATGCAAGCGCAGCTGCCAACAATACATGAGAGACAAATAAAAAAGCATGATTTTCACTAATAAGACCTAAAAATGTAAAAACTTCATTCATTACACTTTTCCTTTAAATATATTTTTGAAGATTGTATCTAAAATTCATTTAATACTTGATTAAATAGTTTATAGTCATAATATTTTTCTATTTAAGATAGTTTTTATCCTATTTGACTATAATTCAATTGAAATAAAATTTAAAGGAAATTATTATGGCAACTACAAATCTAAAAGGTAATTTAGTAAATATTGCAGGAAATGAAGTAAATGTTGGAGATTTAGCTCCTATCGTAAATGTTGTATCTAACGACTTAAGTGACATACAAGTAGGTGGAGAGCAAGGTAAAACACAAATCATAGTAGTAGTTCCATCTTTGGATACAGCTGTTTGTGCAGCAGAAACTAGAAGATTTAATGAAGAAGCTGCTAAATTGGAAAATGCTTCTGTTACTGTAGTCTCTATGGATTTACCGTTTGCTATGGGCAGATTTTGTACAACTGAGGGCATAGAAAACTTAAAAGTAGGTAGTGATTTCAGAGGAAAAGATTTTGCAAATGCTTATGGTGTTCTTCTTGCAGATGGTCCACTCGCTGGTCTTACATGTAGAGCAATTTTTATAGTTGATGCAAATGGGAAAATATCATACAAAGATATTTGTTCAGAAATAACAGAAGAGCCAAACTATGATGCCGCTCTTGCATCACTTAAATAATCTACAATAAATGATTGTAGGGATTTTAAGTCCCTACAATCATATCTATAGAATCCTCTCTTGCCCTATCCTATAAAGTGCAAAATCATATTTTACAGGGTCATTAAAATCTAGTTTTTTGAGTGAATTTGTTAATTCAATTACAGATTTAAAATCATATGTTTTTCTTTTTATCAAACCTAGTTTTTGCCCAATTTTAAAGGTATGAGTGTCAAGTGGCATCAATAAATCTTTTTTATCAACATTTTTCCATAAACCCAAATCCAAATTATCACTTCTTACCATCCATCTAAGATACATGTGCCATCTCTTATATGGCGAAGTTGGTTTATTTTTCGCAATCTTACCTATCAAAAATTCATAACCTCTTGATCTATATGGATTCGTGTCATATATTACTTCTATCAGACTATATATGCCGTCCATTACATCCATTTTTTTTACATAACCACACATAAAAATTTCCTCTAAGGTTTTGGTTTTTTTAATCCTATTAAGAGTTATAAAGATTTCCCTAGTATCCTGGATAGATTGAAATCTATAGTAATTTTTGTCTAACACATTTTTGATTTCATCTTCTTCTTTATCCAAAAGTGAAAAATCCAATGAACTTAAAAATTTTACTATCAATTTCGCATTTCCATAAGCATACATGGAACATATCAATGATATAAATTCATCTTTATATTTTGATGCAATCAAAAGTGGGTCTGCTCTTTGCAGTGTTAGTTCGTCTTTTTTATCTCGTTTTTTTGCTTCATCATTTAAGAGCTTACATGTAGCCTCATAATCAAGCACTTATAGCTTCTTTTTCGTTTGTTTTTGATTGTAAATAATCAGATATATTTACAAGTGTAAATGTTACAAAAAAGATAAATAATCCCGGGAAAAAACTGAGCCACCAGGCTATATCTATAACCTCTTTTCCTTCACTTATGATAGTACCCCAGCTGATTTGCGGTGGAGTTATGCCAATGCCTAAAAAACTTAGCCCACTTTCAGCAAGTATCGCACCACTAACACCAAAAGTAAAACTGATAAAAAATATCGGGGCAATCAATGGAGCGTAGTATTTAAATAAGATTTTAAGTGGGTTTACTTTTGCAATTTTCAATATCTTTATAAATGGCTTGTGAGAAATTGCAAAAC
>JALUMJ010000057.1 GCA_027040375.1 Campylobacteraceae bacterium | reverse complement strand
AACTCTACATGTAAAGGCTTAAATCCAGAAAAGTCGAGCAACAGATTTGCAAGACCAGCATACTTTAACTTCACAAATTTCTTCGCAATCATATAATCAAGTTTTTTTGCCTTGTACGCCAAAATAAGTGGGGTCCCTATCAATGAAGCTTCAAGCGTGGCGGTTCCTGAACAAACAAAGGCAAATTCACTTTTTAAAAAAGCATCTTTTGCATCACGCGTCACCTCAAACTCGCTTATATCGCCATATATATCTTTTATCATCTCACCACTAAAAAATGGTGGCACAACCAAAAGAGCTTTTGCATCTATCTTTTTTACCAACTCTTTAAATATAGGCATCAATTTTCTTATCTCGCTTTTTCTGCTTCCTGGAAGATAAGAGATGATACCTGTTTTTTTATACTCTTGTTTAAACTCTTTTATCTCATCTAGGAGTGGATGTCCAATATAAGTAGAGCGATTATAGAACTGGCTTTCAAATGGTAAGACTGAAGCTAAGACATCACAATATTTCTCAACCTTTGCAACCCTCTTAGCTTTCCAAGCCCATACTTGAGGAAGTATATAGTAGATTATCTTAACTTTTGGATTTTTCTCTTTTATCGCTTTAGCTAGGGGCAAATTAAAAGCGGGGGAGTCTATAAGTAAAACAATATCAGCATCAAAGCTCAATTTTACCAACTCTTTTATCGCTCTTTTTGCTTTCTTTATCTTAGGAATTGCGTCCAAAAATCCCATAATCGAAAAAGCAGATGACGGCAAATACGGTTTTCCAAACTTTTCGTCGAATATACCAAAAAGTGTATAATATTCCAATTTCTCCAAAATAGGCTCAAGATGAAGATTTGCTGATGGTTCAAGCGACGAGACTAAAAGTTTCAAAGGTTTTTTCAAGACAATTTCCAATACTTTTTATAGAAGTATATTGAAAATCCCTTAATGCCAAGTTTAAATGTGCTATAATATGCACTTAAAAAACATAAAAAGGATTAAAAATGATAGTAGTTTTTACAAAATTTCCAGTTAAAGCTGAGCACTTTGAAGAATACAAGATATATGTCAAAGATGCTATAAATAAACATAATATAAAAGAACAAAAAGGGTTCGTAGATATGAGACTTTTAGCTCCTCAAAATTTACCTATGATTGAAGAAAATAGCCAATTTATAATAGAAAGCATTTGGGAAGATATAAAAAGTTTTACTGACTACACTCAAAGCGAAGCGTTTAAAAAATCACATGAAAATATGCCTCCACATGATTGGTTTGCAGGAAGACCAGAAGTAAAAGTTTACGAAACTATAGATTAAAATTTTAGCTAGATTTTAACGCTTTTAAAAAGCTTTTAATTCGTCTTGCATTTGTGCCACGGTCGATTTTTCCTATGCGTGAGCGAGAACGCACATCGACTATAACGCCATCGCTATCTGGAGTTATTCTTATCACTACTTCATCTTTAAAACCATAAAATAAAGAAGTAACTACGGCTTCGATATGACCATCTTCTTTGTCAATCCCAGCTATCTTCCAACCCTTATATTTTACTATTTTCAATGCTTTGACAAATGCCACTTTTGGAGATATGGAAAGTTTTAACGACTTCAAAGCAGGATATCCTGATTTTTGAATTTTTGCTACTTCTAAACCTGGATATTCAGAAGGATCTATCACATCCCAAAAAATTGGTGGATTTATGGTATCGGTTGATATATCGTTGATAGGAGGATAGATTTTTGCACTATATAGAAATAAAAAAGAAGATATCATGATAGGCAAACTAAGCAATATCCCAAAAATTCCCAAGTTCACACCTCGAAATCTTCCATTTGCTCTTGCCTTAAATATACCTATAATACAAAATAAAAATGTAACAATCGAAACAAATGTAGCCCAACCAAACACCTCAAAAGCTTGCAGTTGCGACCACAATTTTACTCGATAGCCGATAATCGAAACTGAAGCAATCACAACCGCTAGGATACCAAGAAAAAGCCCTAATTGATTTAGTGGATGTACTTGCTTGTTGTCTTTAATACCCACACCTTTTAGGGGCTTGAATTTTGAATTTTATAGACTGCATGTAACGATTTTTGATATATTTAAAAACTCTTTATTTGATTTTATTTCTTTTACAAATGCCTCAATATCTAGTTTATCAAGATTTATTTCTCTAACAAAATCATATTTAACCACAGTTGCAGGGTCGATTGCAGATATGATTAATTTTAATTTTTCGTCTTTTATACTAGCATATATCCCAACACAAGACTTACAATCTGCGCCTAGAGCTTCAGACAAGCTTCTTTCGATAGCAAAACAAGTCTGAGTATCGACATCTAAGACTCTTTGTATAATTTCTTGGGTTTCATTATCATCTTCCCTTATTTGAGCGACCAATGTTCCTTGCAAGGCTGAGGGCACAAGAATATCTTGGTTCAAGATATCAAAATCACTACTCAAGTTCAGTCTTTTGATGCCTGCTGCTGCTAAAATAATCCCATCTAGCTTATCTGAGGCATCTAGCTTTTTTATCCTTGTTGGCACATTTCCTCTGTGTGGAGTGATAGTAAACTCTGGGTTTGCCTCTCTTAAAAACATTTCACGGCGCAAACTAGCTGTTCCCACATTGGCATCTTTATTTAATTGGGAAAATTTAATCCTTCTACCGTCTTTCATCTTTCCAACAAATACATCAAAGGGGATATTTCTTTTTCCAACAGGGATTAGCTTGGTGCCTTTTGCTATATCTTTTGGGATATCTTTTCCAGAATGGATAGCTAAATTTATAGTTTTGCTCAAAAGTGCTTCTTCGATTTTATCAACCCATGCTGTCTTGGTTAAACTTTGCGCACCTACAGTACCTTGCATAGCATCCCCAGTTGTAACGATGATATTAAATGAAGAATCGATAGATTCTTTGTACTTTACTTTTGATATATCTTGGATATCAGCTATGGCTTGATAACACTGCATCAACGCCAATCTACTTCCTCTTGTGCCAACTTTTAGACATCTTTTATTCATATGAAAATTCCTAAATTGTATTTTTGCGATATTATAGAGCCACTTGCAAATTACCAAAAATAACCTACAATTTAAGCTAAATTAAATTTAAAAAAAAGCCTTTTCAAACCCCATAAATGTTACAATTATTTAGCATAAGAACAATAACTTCACGAAACTACACAAAAGGCTTTTTATGGAAAA
>JALUMJ010000056.1 GCA_027040375.1 Campylobacteraceae bacterium | reverse complement strand
TCTCAGAAACACTTATAAAAAATCAGGGTTTAATAATCGCGGAAAACAAAAAAGATATGGAAGCAGGAGTTGCCAACAATCTTCCAAGCTCCATGCAAGATAGATTGTTATTAGATAGTGACCGTATTAAAGCGATGTCCAAAAGCATAAAAGATATAGCCATGCAAACAGAGCCTGTGGGGAAAGTCCTTGAAGGATGGGTGGTGCCTAGTGGATTAAGGATAGAAAAGGTAACAACCCCGATAGGAGTCATTGGCATCATATATGAAAGCCGTCCAAATGTTACAAGTGATACTGCGGCATTGTGCTTTAAAAGTGGTAATGTTTGCATTTTAAAAGGCGGAAAAGAAGCATCTAATAGCAATAAAATAATAGCTGATTTATTGCAAAAAGTCTTAGAAAAAAACTCTCTTCCAAAAGAGATAATATCCCTTCTTCCTGATAATTCAAGGGAAGGTGTGGCAAAATTAATCAAAATGGATGATTTTGTTGATTTGATAATCCCAAGAGGCGGGGAAGCTCTCATAAAGTTTGTTTCTAAAAACTCAAGCGTGCCAGTTATAAAACACGATAAAGGGCTTTGTCATATATTTATAGATGCGAGTGCCGACCTGCAAAATGCTGTAGATATTGCCATAAATGCAAAATGTCAAAGGCCTGGGGTTTGCAATGCTATGGAGACTCTGTTGGTGCATCAAGATATAGCCCAAACAGTATTGCCAAAACTGAAAAACTCTTTTGATGAATTTCATACAAAACTACTTGGATGCGAAAAAACTTTAGAATATATAGATATACAAGAGGCAAGTGATGAAGATTTTGATACTGAGTATTTAGATAACATACTCTCCATAAAAGTAGTGAAAGATATAGATGAAGCCATCTTACATGTAAACAAGCATAGCTCAGGTCATTCCGAATCAATTTTGACTCAAAACTATGCAAATGGGGAAAGGTTTTTAAATGAAGTTGATTCTTCTTGTGTCTATGTTAATTCTAGCACAAGATTTACCGATGGGGCAGAGTTTGGTTTTGGAGCAGAAGTTGGTATAAGCACAAGTAAATTACACGCTAGAGGACCTATGGGCATAGATGATTTGACAACTTATAAGTTTAAAATATATGGCGATGGAAACATAAGAGAGTGAGTGTGCTAGATATAGAAAATCTTACATTTTCATATGATAAAAAAACAAATATATATAAAGATTTTTCCTTACATGTAAGCAAAGGAGAAGTCGTGTGCATCGTTGGGCCTAGTGGTTCTGGCAAAAGCACTCTGTTTGAGCTCATAAGTGGAAATCTTATACCAAATCAAGGCAATATAAAAGTTGGAAAAATATCTCAAATTTTTCAAGACCCATACACATCTTTTCATCCAACTTATAGAGTAATAGATCAGATAAAAGATGTTGTCTCTCTTAGTGGTCATGAAGATTTATGTAAAGAGCTAAATCTGGAGATAGAACTTTTAAAAAGCAAGCCACATCAACTTAGTGGCGGGCAATTGCAAAGATGCTCGATACTAAGAGCACTATTGATGAAACCTGATATTATTCTAGCAGATGAGCCAACAAGTGCCTTAGATAATATTACGCAACTTGATGTCATGAAACTACTTTTAAAATTCTTAGATAATGTTGGAATTTTACTCATAACCCATGATGAGTCTTTAGCATCATGGTGTAGTGATAAAACGATTAAAATAGTATGAAAAGCCTAGATAAAGCTTTATATCTTCAGTCTATGGAAAGGAGTCCTGTAAATGATTTGGAAATAAAAACTCTATTATATAAAAACTTAACAAATAAAATTAATGATAGAGAAGTCATTTTCAAAGGAATCGAACAATCATATTTTTATGAAAAGTGATTGCGATAATAGAGAGGGTAGAAATATCATTTATTATGGTCGGGCACTTTATCGGTGATTAGTCCATTTCCGCTTTAAAAGTTCATAATTGGAGAACTGGCTCTTTTATCTCTTTACATGACTTAAAATCATATATTTAGGGATTTTATTAGAAAAGTAGTTTCTCTCCCTTTTCCCAATATAAATTCAATTTTAAAAAGACATTTTGTCCTTTAAATACATATATTCAAGCATTAACTCCCAAAATATACCTATTTACTCCCCTATTATATTATTAAAAGACTTCAAAAATAGCAAAATATGTAGAAAAACTAAATTATATGCTTTAAACACTATGCAAACGATACAAATAAATAGGTATTTTAATATTGAAATTCATATCAAAAGGTGATATAATGTCCACCAATAAATAGTTGTTCGTGCCCGCTACGCGGGCCCGAACAACGGTCGCGCTGAGCACACTTCGTGTGCCACCTGCTTTTTGATTCGTTCTACGCTTCGCTACGAACAACAAAAAGCAGGAGCCACACCCTCAAGTTTATTTCCAGAAAACCCTGCGGGATTTTCTGAAACTAAACTTAAGGGGTGCTCAGCGCGACCGTTATATCCAAGTTGCTACATTGTTTAGCACTTTGGATATACCTATTGAAATGGGTAAAATTTATTTAATGGAGGTCTCTTAAATGAAGAGATTTATACTTAGTGTTTTAGTTTTTGGTTCAATGGCATTGTTTACAGGATGTGCTAATAAAGTTCCAGCATATGCAATATCTACAAATAATGTAGTTAATTTACAAGGTCTTTCAAAAGACAATGGTAAAGTGAATTTAAACAACTTTACAGATTCGGGAAGAGATGAATCAAAAGTTATGTGCAGATTGGCTACTCCAGTAGGAACTGCTAGTGGTGAGACATTTGCTTCTTATATTGAGAATGCTTTCAAAAAAGAATTATTAGTAGCTGGAATGTATGACCCAAAATCAAATATTACTATTTCTGCAAATATAGATAAACTTTACGGAAGTACAACTATAGGTAATGCATATTGGGAATTTACAGTGACTGTAAAATCTTCAAATGGAACTAGCTATCAAGTACATACTAGATATGATTATGAATCAAGTTTTTCAGCAATGTCAGCTTGTTCAGAAATGCAACGTTCTTTTGTACCAGCAGTACAAAAACTTATAGGGGATATTGTTCAAAATTCCAAATTTGTTGATTTGTTAAAATAATATAACAAAATAGAGAGACTGTGAATTTAGTCCAAATCCACCCCTAATTTAGTCTAGATTTTCACCTCAAATTTACAAATATCTCATCTTTTTTGGGATATTTTGTAAAAACAGAAATCTTTCTAAAAAATAGACTAAATA
>JALUMJ010000055.1 GCA_027040375.1 Campylobacteraceae bacterium | reverse complement strand
TACTACAGCTTCAAGCTATTTGTTACCTCCTAGCCTGTGTAGTTTGGTTCCAGACTGATGGTTAATCTTTATCTGGGCTGGATTGTCCAGCTTGATTGCCTTAGCTTTGCTTGGCACACTCATTATTACCCCTGAAAACTAGATTTATCTGATTGTATCAACTAATTATAAATAAATATTTAACTGATTAGCCCTGCTTCACTAAGAAATGGAGAGTGGATGTAACTTATCTTTTTAATTTTATCGTATTTCGCGAAAGACAGAGATAACTTATCTTTAGCTCTTGTGGTTGCTACATAGAACAATCTTCTCTCTTCTTCCAAGCTTCCGCCTTTGCTCATCAGTTTTCGATTTGGAAATCTTCCATCCATCAAGTCTATGACAAAAACTTCTTTAAATTCCAATCCTTTGCTTGCGTGAATACTCAAAAGATTTACTCCCTCACCTTCGCTCATCTCACCACTCCCTAGTGTAATAGCATTTAAAAATCTTTCATTTGAAGCATAATTTCCTGCGATATCTCCGAGCAAATAACCTTTTCGCTCTATCCTCTCTTTTACTTGTTTTTTTATATCATTATCCACGCTTCCATCTTTTTTGGTGGCTCTTTGGGTTGCTAAGATATCTTTTATAATTCCAAAAAGCTCACATGTAAGCACATGTGAGATGATAGTTTTAGGATTTTTGATTTTTTTTGTATTTTTTAAATATTTATAAAAAGCATATATAAACTTCGCTCCATCTTCGCTAAGCCTTGCGTGTTTGAGTACTGGATTTGACAAAAATGCCTCTTCAAATCCTAGCTTATAAAACCTCCCCACGCTTCCAAACTCAAAGTTATCATCAAAAAGTCCTAATTGATAATTCTTTGTCCTAGTTTTAAAAGGGTTAGATATATCATTAGGGTGAAAAAAACCTTGATAAATATCTCCACTTCCTAGTTTAAAAAGTGCTTCAAAAATCTCTTTTGAAAGAGCTGGTCCCACACCTTTTGCATACTCAAATATATGTATAAAACTCATCATATCTTTTGGATTTACAACAACACTTATCATATCAATCATAGCTTTTACTTCACGAGATTCAAAAAAGCTAACTCCGCCTTTTCTCTTACATGTAACTCCAAGTTCTCGCAAAGTAGCTTCTATGCCATCTGCACTAACATTGTTTCTAAAGATAACGGCTATCTCTTCATAAGGAGTGCTTGTGCTTTTTATAAGCTCTGAAATAGAGTGGTACTGAGCAAAGAGTTCATCATATACCAAAAGTTTAGGAGCCACGCAAGCCCCAGTTCTTGTAACTTCAAGCTCTTTATCGTAAAGTCTTAGATTGTTTTTGATAACTCTGTTTGCTAAAGAGAGTATCTTTGAAGTTGAGCGATAGTTTTTGTTTAATTTAAATATTTTTGCATTTTCATATCTTTCGTTAAAAGAACCAATAATCCCAATATCAGCACCATTAAAAGCATAAATACTTTGGTCATAATCACCCACACAAAACAAGGATTTTTTATCAAATGCATCTATGAGAGAATTTTGCAAAATATTTGTATCTTGATACTCATCCACCAAAACTTCGGAAAATCTTATCTCTCTATTGCCTTTTAAAGCATCTCTCATCTTTATAAGCAAATCATTAAAATCCACATATCCATACTCTTTTTTTAGCTCTTTAAACTCCTCAAATATATCTTCATATATATCGAAAAACGACCTATGTTCACTTCCATCCTCATCTAACCACTGTGAAAAACTTAAATCAATGCTCGAGTTTTGGTAAAGCGAAAAAAGGTCATACAGATATGAAGACTGATACGGTTTTACGGACGAATCTATATGGTCAAATCGTCTTTTTGCATGTATAGTTTTTAAAAGCATCTTCAAATCTTTTGGAGTTTTAAGCTTGACATCTCGTCCAATTCTCTTGAGCAACCTATAGCTTACGGCATGAAAAGTTCCAGACTCTATCTTTTTGACTATATTTTTATCAAAATGCCTTTGAACACGCTCCAACATCTCAGCCGCAGCTTTATTGGTAAATGTAAGTAAAAGTATATGCTCAGGCTTCACTCCTTCATTTAGAAGGTAAGCGATACGCGCAACAATAGTTGAAGTCTTACCAGTCCCAGCACTTGCCACTATGAGGTTTGCTCCAGCATTTGTTGTTGCTGCTTTATATTGTTCCGTATTAAGCCTACTTAGTGGCATATATATCCTAATAATTTTTTGGAAATTATAGTGGAATTTTGTTTAAAAACGATATAATAGCACAAAGGAATCGGATGTTAAAAAATCGTTGTGGCTCATTCAAAAAACTAATACAGCTCAAAAACTTGAAATATTGAGCTAAATTGACTATCTTTGTGAGCTAAATAATATGAAAATAGAGAGCTGTGATGTTGCTAAATCATAAAAAAGCGATTGATTTCATAATTGCAAATCCTGATTATTTATCTCCTTTATTGGTATCGAAAGTCACGACCTCCATCAGAGCTAGAGGCTTGTTAATGGGAACCGCTCAAAGCGGATTGATCACCTAAAGGTGGCAGCATAACCTTTTTAGAACAATGCTAACTGTTCCATCTTTTGGTCTTCTTTCTCCTGATTTTTGATATACTCTCTAATCATTGCCTCATCTCGTCCTACTCTTGAAACATGATATCCTCTTGCCCAAAAGCTTTGTCCTGTAAAATTCTTTTTTCTTCCCATGTATGTCCGTGCTATTGATATTGCACTTTTCCCTTTGATAAATCCGACTACTTGTGACACTGCATATTTTGGTGGTATTGATATTAGTATATGCACATGATTACTCATCAAATGCCCTTCCAGTGTCTCACACTCTTTTTGCAAAGCTAAATCTCTAAATATTTCCCCAAGATTTCAATGTTTGTTGTATAATTGCCATTGGGATATCCTATACTTCTTTGAACTTTGAGCGGTTCTTGAAGTTAAAATATAACATTACTCCCATATCTATCAAATTTTGGGAGTCCTCCAGCAGAGCCAGAGGTTTACCTTAGATTAAATTATTCTTGGTACGGATTATAATTTATATTTATTATGATAGGTCAAAAAAAATATTTTACTAAAAATGCATTCACAATGGTAGAGCTTATTTTTGTGATAGTTATCATCGGTATTTTGGCAACAGTGGCTATTCCTAAGCTCTCTGGTGTTACCGATGGAGCTAAAAAATCTGCTGAGATAGCAACTATCTCAGCAGTTGCTACTGCACTTGATAGCGCAAATGGTGAATGGA
>JALUMJ010000054.1 GCA_027040375.1 Campylobacteraceae bacterium | reverse complement strand
TCTCCATGAATTTTATCATCCATGCCAAACTCTTCATCATCTTCAGTTGTTCTGACTTTTGTAAATTTATTGATAATTGCTAAACTTATATATGTGAAGAAAAATGCGTAAGCACTTGCAAATACTATGGCTATAACTTGTTTAAAGAAAAAGTCGCCTCC
This sequence comes from Campylobacteraceae bacterium, assembly GCA_027040375.1. GTDB lineage: Bacteria > Campylobacterota > Campylobacteria > Campylobacterales > Sulfurospirillaceae > JAADIZ01. The sequence continues at coordinate 3,101 of JALUMJ010000054.1, read as the reverse complement.
ACCATACAATAGTCCGTTTGCTCCGTTGATATTTACTTGTGTGCTTGCAAATACGCCCAGTAAAATCGTACCCAAAGTTCCGCCTACTCCATGTACTCCCCATACATCTAGCGCATCGTCCCAGCCAAATTTATTTTTTAATTCTACAGCGTAGTAGCATACAAGACCGGCTATTATACCGATGATAGCAGCGTCAGTTACACTAACATAACCAGCAGCTGGAGTGATTGTCGCTAGTCCCGCTACCATGCCTGTCAGCAATCCTACAAATTTTGGTTTCTTCTCAATCATCCAAGCGATAAAAAGCCAAGTTGTTCCAGCAAATGAAGCAGCGATATCTGTATTTAAAAAAGCCAATGCCGTTACATGATCAACTCTAAATTCGCTACCGGCATTAAAACCATACCATCCGAACCATAAGATACCAGTACCAAGAGCCACAAGTGGGATACTGTGTGGTATAGACTCTTTTATCCTTCTTTTGCCAAGATACAATACTGAAGCCAATGCAGCCATACCAGCTGTTGCATGTACCACGATACCACCGGCAAAATCAAGCACACCCCACTGGGCCAATATCCCTCCGCCCCAAACCATATGTACAAAAGGAAAATATACAAATAATTGCCAAGCTACCAAGAAGATTAGGTAAGCTTTAAATTTTACTCTGTTTGTGAAAGCTCCTGTGATTAAAGCAGGAGTTATTATGGCAAACATCATTTGATATGCGACAAAAACTATTATCGGTATTGAGTGATTTATAGGGGATGGATCCATTGAGTTTATGCCGTTTAAAAAAGCATTATGAAAGTTTCCGATGATACCAAAAAAATCATTGCCATCAGCGATATTTCCACTGAAACACATCGAGTATCCTACGGCAAACCATAATATTGTCGTGATGCACATAGATACAAAACTTTGAATCATAATTCCCAAAACATTTTTTCTTCCGACCAAGCCCCCATAAAAAAAAGCTAGTCCCGGTGTCATAAACATTACCAAGCTTGTTGCTAAAAGCATAAAGCCGGTATTACCAGTGTCAATTACCATGCGTTTGTCCTTTGTTGTAGCTGCTCTTATATATACGGTATGAGAGGAGTTACGAATATTTTGAAAAATGATAACATAATTATTATTTATAGATGATTAATAGTTTGTACTAAAGTAAATCCGCAAATAAAACTCTGCATTCCATAGCTCCGTGAGCTCCTATTACCAAGGCTTGTTCTATGTCTGCTGTTTTTGAGGGGCCACTGATGAAAGTTCCAAATCCGCCTTTTAAAAAATCTATCTTTTTGTAAGCCTCATGCATAGAATCTACTATGTTGTCTTTTGGAACTATGATTAAAAGTTTTCTAGCTATAAAATAGACAGCTCTATTTAGATTATCTTCCTCTTTTATCCATACAGCTCCATTTTCAGCAACTGCAAATTTACCTTTTATGATAGCCAAGTCTATATCTTTTAGAGCATGAGGGTCGTCTATGTCGTTTGTATTTATATGTTCAATTTTCAAATCAAGATTTGTGGCAATTAAGCCCAAATCTTCATATTTACTTTGTATAAACTCTTCTATATTATCATCATTTTGAAGCCAACTAGCCTTGCCTCCAACTGACTTTAAAACATTTGCAAACTGTTCGTCTTTGTTTTTATATGTTACATGTGAGATATCTAAAGTTGGATATACAAAAGGTGTTACGCTTGCATTTTTGATTTTATTTAGTATTTCATTTTTTGAATTCATTTTTTCTCGCTTTATATAACTCTTTAAAACTATGTTTTGGAAACTTTGGTAATTCTCTATTTTTACCCCAGATATTTAATTTTGAGTAAATCAATCTTCTTGGAAGTATTGGCACTATTTTTCTTGCTATTTTTCCACTCAAATCCATCAAAAGTGGGTATTGCATCACAAAAGTTGCTATCTTAAGAGCCCTGTGTTTAGTTTTGCCTAATAATCCTGCACTTACAACATCTTGCCTGTGCAGATACAGTTGCTCATGCAAATCAACTTTTACAGGGCAGACATTGGTACAACTCGCACAAAGTGAACATGCAAAAGGCAATGTGTAGTTTTTCTTGATATCTTTGCTAGCTCCCAAAGTTGAGCCGATGGGTCCTGGAATTATATATCCATAGCTATAACCACCACTTCGGCGATAAATCGGACAAGTGTTTATGCAAGCCCCACATCTGATGCATTGTAAGGATTTTATATATTTATCATTCGCTAAAATTTCACTTCTACCATTATCTACTATAACGATATGCATCTCCCCGTCTTTTTGAGGAGCGTGATAATGAGAAGTATATGTAGTGATAGGTTGTCCAGTCGCGCTTCTTGCCAAAAGTCTTGTAAAAACGGCCAAATTTTCGAGCTTTGGTATGATTTTTTCGATGCCCATGCAAGCGATATGTAGTTTTGGCAAGCTAGCTCCCAAATCAGCATTTCCTTCATTTGTGCATACTACGATTCCGCCAGTTTCACTGATAGCAAAATTAACCCCCGTCAGACTAGCATCACTAGCTAAGAATTTCTCCCTTAAGTGTTCTCTTGCGGCATGCGTGAGATAAGTCGGATCACTATTTCCTTTTTGGGTATGCAAAAACTCTTCAAAAGTAAGCCCAACTTCTTCTTTTTTGAGGTGAATTGCTGGCAAAACTATATGAGAAGGAGGCTCACGCCTTAGCTGAACGATTCGCTCACCCAAGTCAGTATCGACAACCTCGATGCCATTTTCTTCTAAATATGGATTTAAGTGGCACTCTTCAGTTAGCATTGATTTACTCTTGACTAATCTTTTGGCACCTCTTTTTTGCAAAATATCTAGGACTATTTTATTGTGCTCTTGAGCATCTTTTGCCCAATGCACTTCTATATTGTTTCTTTTTGCATTTTTTTCAAACTCTTCAAGATAAAAATCAAGTTTTGATAGGGTATGCATTTTTATCTTGTCTGCCGCATTTCTTAGCTCTTCCCATTCTTCCAAGCCATGCGCTTGTACATCTCTTTTTTCTCGCACAAACCACAATGCCTTGTCATGCCATTTCATTCTTTTTGTATCAGATGCAAATTTATCCGCAAGTCTAGGATG
>JALUMJ010000053.1 GCA_027040375.1 Campylobacteraceae bacterium | reverse complement strand
CCCTTACTACAGCTTCAAGCTATTTGTTACCTCCTAGCCTGTGTAGTTTGGTTCCAGACTGATGGTTAATCTTTATCTGGGCTGGATTGTCCAGCTTGATTGCCTTAGCTTTGCTTGGCACACTCATATAAATCCTTAAAAACTATACTGTGGTCTCATAATATTATGAAATTTTATCGATTAACTTTATAGCAAGTTCTGGTGATTCTGCTATATGATTTGCACCATTTTTTTCTAGCTCATCCTTATCTCTAAAACCCCATAAAACACCGATAGAATCTATACTGGCACTTTTAGCAGTTATCATGTCTATCTTAGTGTCCCCTATAAAAAGACACTCTTGGGGCTCTACATGTAGCTCTTTCATAATCTCTTTTGCACCTGCTGGGTCTGGTTTTCTTGGTATATTGTCTCGGATGCCATAAACTGCATCAAAGTTCCAATTTCTTAGATATTTTATAGCACAAAGTTTTGTAAAGCTGTTTGGTTTATTTGACAAGATTGCCATCTTGTAGCCTCTTTTTTGCAAAAAGGATAATAGCTTACTAACTCCAGCATATAATTTTGTGTTTTTATCATATTGCTTAGCATAATGTTCTTCAAAAATACTCAGTGCTTTTTCAATATCTTCACCACAAGCATCAGGCAAGATACCTTGCATCAATTTTAAAGCGCCCTCGCCCACTAAATATCTATACTTTTCCACTTCGATTGTTTTTTTGCCAAAACACTCTAACACATGGTTTGAACTAATAGCTATATCTTCTAAAGTATCAAGCAGCGTTCCATCCAAGTCAAATATAACTGTAGTTTTTTTCACGATAAAACCGCCATTCTCACAGCTTCTTTTGCGTGGACAACAGTTGTGTCATACACTTTTACATCAACATCATTTTGAGCAATAAGCATTCCAATTTCAGTGCAACCTAATATCACGCCATCAATATCTTTCGCTTTGGATATTATCTGCATAAAAGCTTTTTTTGAACTCTCTTTTATGCTCCCTAAGCACAGCTCTTTATATATGACTTTGTGTATTAATTCCATATCTTGCGTATTTGGAATTTCAACTTTAATACCATTTTCTATCAATATTTTTTTATAAAAATCCTCTTGCATAGTAAATTTTGTGCCCATTAGCAATACCTTGGAGTTGCCGTCTTTTTTAATCTCTTTTGCAGTAGCCTGGGCTATATGCAAAAAAGGCACCTCTACATGTGGAGATATTTTTGGTAAAAGTTTATGCATAGTATTTGTACAAATCACTATAAAATCAGCTCCACCGTTCTGTAAAGATTTACAAGCTTTTATCAAGATTTGCGTAGCTTCTTCCCACTTATCTGCATGCTGTAGTTTTTCTATCTCATCAAAATTTACTGTAACCATAATGGACTTTGCGTTATTTTGTGAGCCCAAAAGAGTATTGGTGTATTGATTTATAATTTTATAATAGGTGGCACTGCTTTCCCAACTCATGCCACCTAACAGTCCTATAGTTTTTATAATTTTTCACCTTTTGCTTCGGTCTCGACATACTCTTTGTTCATCAAATCCATCGCTCTTTGTTTTATGCCCTTTATCGTAAAACCAAACTTTTTAAATAATTCATTTGCTGGGGCACTTGCACCAAAGCTGTTCATACCCAAAACATCATCCGCAAATCTATACCACTCGATTCCACTAGCCGCTTCTACTGCTAAAACTTTAGTGCCTGGGTCTATCACTTTATCGATATAACTCTTATCTTGTTCGACAAAAAGATCAAAGCAAGGAACACTTACGACATTTGCATTTATACCTGCAAGTTCCAAGTGACAAGCAGCTTTAAGTGAAGGCATAAGCTCACTTCCACTTGCAATGATGCTCAGAGTTGCATTTTCTCTTTTTTTAACTAAATATCCACCATTTTCCACTTCTCCAAACTCAGTTTTACCTGCTTTTAGAGTTTGTAATTTTTGGCGAGAAAGCACAAATGCTGACGGAGAATTTTTCATGCTAAGTGCTTTTTTCCAACAAGCTACATTTTCACTTGCATCTGCTGGCCTAAAAGTGTAAAAGTTTGGCATTGCTCTAAACTGGCTTAATTGTTCTATAGGCTGATGTGTCGGTCCATCTTCGCCAACTCCTATACTATCATGAGTCCATACAAAAAAGTTTTGAATTCCCATAAGAGCCGAAAGTCTAGCAGCTGGTTTTAGATAATCGCTAAATATAAAAAATGTAGCACTAAAAGGTTTAAAAAGTCCATATAGAGCAATCGCATTTGTGATAGCCGCCATAGAGTGTTCTCGGATACCAAAATGGATGTTTCTACCTGTCGGGAAATAACCCATATCTTTTAAATTGGTTTTATTTGATGGTGCCAAATCTGCGCTTCCTCCAACAAAACCAGGAATTGCACGAGCAATAGCATTTAGAATCTGACCATTACTATCTCTAGTGGCAACTCCGCTTCCATCTTCAAAACTAGGCCAATCTATCCTTGAAAAGTCAGGATTTAACAATGCTTTTAGAGTTTCATTTTGTTCAACCAAAGGAGCTTCGTTTAAAAGTTTATTCCATTGCCTCTCATACAAATCACCTTTTTCAACGGCGCACTCAAATCTAGCTTTTACATCTTCACTTATAAAAAACTTTTTATCTGGGTCAAAGCCAGCTTTTATCTTGGATTTTTTAATCACTTCTTCACCCAATGGAGCACCATGAGTTTCGCTCAAACCTTCCAGACCAACTGCGCCTTTTCCGATGATGGTGTTTGCGATTATAAGATATGGTTTTGTCTGCTCTTTGGCATTTTGCAAAACTTCGCTTATCTCTTCATAATTATTGCCATCAATCCTTGAAACTTGCCAACCTTGCGCTTCAAATCGTCTTTTAACATCTTCGCTCCAAGCCAAACCAACATTTCCCTCTATCGTGATATGATTACAGTCATAAAACATAACTAGATTATCAAGTCCCAAATGACCGGCTAATGCACAAGCTTCATAGCTAATACCTTCTTCCAAGTCACCATCACCGCAAAGAGCATATACTTTATGGTCTATTATCTTAGTTGTTTCACTATTTAATTTAGCCTCAGCCATCTTTTCAGCCATCGCAAAACCAACTGCATCTGCTATGCCTTGACCCAATGGTCCAGTTGTCACTTCAACTCCAGGGACATGTCCGTATTCGGGGTGTCCAGGAGTCTTGCTATTAAATTGTCTAAAATTCTTTAAATCATCTAAGCTTAAATCATATCCACTTAAATGCAAAAACGAGTAAATCAAAGCAGAAGCATGTCCACCACTAAAAACCAATCTATCTCTATTTAGCCATTTTGGATTTTTAGGATTATGTCTTAAATATTTACTGAGTACCGTAACTATATCGGCCAAACCCATAGGGGCTCCGGGGTGTCCACTATTTGCCTTTTGCACCATATCTGCACACAAAAACCTAATCGTATCCGCTTGCTTCTTTAGCATCTCTAAATCATCCATTAAAATATCCCTTTACTATAACTTCAAGCCTATTGGCTAGTTTTTTATCTAATTTTTCTAACTCCACATGTAAAGCTTTTAGCGCCTCTGTCTTATATGCCAATGCACCATCTAAGCCTAAAAGATTTACAAATGAATTCTTATGTTCGTCATTTCCTGTAGGTTTTCCTGCTTCTTTTTCACTCATCGTAGCATCTATGATATCATCTTGAATTTGAAATAAAAGACCAAGTTTTAAACCAAAATTATATATAGAATTTTTACTCTTTTCATCCAAATCACATATAACAGCTCCCATCAACAAAGAAGCAGCTATCAGTTTGGCAGTTTTGTTTACATGTAAAAATTCTAACTCTTTAAGATTTAGTCTTTTATCTTCAAATTCACAATCAATTGCTTGACCTATTACCATGCCACCACTACCACCATTTTTAGCTAAAATCTCAATAAGCTCAATCCTCACAGAAGCACTAAGTGGCGCTGTTGAAATCCTATAAAAAGCATCAGTGTTTAGTGCATCTCCTGCTAGTATTGCAGTCACTTCATCATAAGTTACATGTAGTGTCGGATGTCCTCTTCTTAGCCCTGCATTATCCATGCTAGGCAAATCATCGTGTATCAAAGAGTAGGTATGGAGCATCTCAACTCCAAGGGCTACTGGGTAGGAATTTTCTATCAATAAAGGCTCAACCGCATCAACAACACTCAAGACAAGAAGTGGCCTAAATCTTTTTCCACCAGCTAACAAAATCTCTCCAAGAGCTTTTTGAAAATGAGGGTGATAGCCTTCTACTATCGGAAGGTTTCTTTCAACATATAATTCAAAATTTTTTAATAATTGTTCTTTCGAACTCACTTATCCACCTTTATAAAAAACTGCGCCCCGCCTCTTGCAAAAAGCAAACGAATCATTTTTTTAGTTTTTGAAAATACCGCTCTAGCTTCATTTTGATTTTTTACACTTTTTCTACCAATTTGCAAAAGTTTATCTCCTGTTTTAAGTCCATTTTTATCTGCAAACGAGCCTTTGATAATCTTCTTGATACTCAAATTTTTATCAAAATATATACCTTTTGCTTCCAAAAATAAATCTCTAGCTTCTCCACCACCAACTTTTTGGAAAACTTTTATATCTTCTACATGTAAGGTATTTTTTCTAAAAAACTTTATTTTAACACTCTGGTTTCTTCTAGTAAATAGTATCTTATTTTCTAAATCTTGTAAATTTCTAACTTTTTTACCATCTATTTTCTCGATAATATCTCCAACTTTTAGCTTTTGATTCGGGTGCATTGGGTCAATAGATGCTACAACAATTTTTCTACCTTTTTTTGCAAATCTAGCTCCGATATCTCCGTAAAAAATCTCAGTTGAATTTAAAAATCTTTTTAACAAATTTGAAGATATAAATTTTTTATTTCCAACGCCCAAACCATAAATGGAACAACAAAGACAAGTTACCATACTATTTATTGGAGTCTTAGAGTTTTGTTCAAAATAGACACTTAAGCCAATTCCTCTTTTTGCAAAGTTACCAGCATATAATGAGTCCTCATCCATACTCGCCAACCATTCGCCCATGCTTAGATACTTTGTATCTTTTAACTTAACTGGATGCAATACTTTTGGACTATAAAAAAGATATAAATTTAAAAATGGGTCATGTTTTACATAAGAATGCAAGGGTTTCTTTTTAGAGTAGCTAACAGCATAATGCTTTGCGATCGCTATCGCTTTTGTATCACCAAAATATACAATTGATTTTAGATTTTTATTGTAACATTGTTTAAAATTTGGATAAACAAAACTAGCACCAAACAATAAATTTATCGCAAATACTAGGCTTAGTAGGTATCTCATATAAGTCCTTTATTTATTAAATCCACCCATGCCACTTAGCATCTGCGAGGCGGCAAATTTTTTATCATCTTCTACCATTTTATATCCATCATTTATGGCGCTCATTAGTAAAATTTGCAAAGATTCCTTGTCTTCAAGCAAAGAATCATCTATATTTAAATCGATAACTTCGCCGTGTCCATTTAAACTTACTTTTACAAGTCCACCACCACTTTTCGCAGTAAACTCTTTATTATTTGCATCTACTTCCATCTTTTTTGCTTGTTTTTGTGCCATCTCAAGCATTTCGCCCATTTTAGAAAAGTCCATATTTTCAAACATAATTTATCCTACAAAATCTCTAATTTCAACCATTGCCAACATGTACCAAACTTAAGCATACCAGCGATAAGAGAAATGTACAATTGCGAGGCACAAAGTCACAGGAGCTACTAGTAGCTTCAAGACTTTGTAACGAAGCAAGTGTGCGTTTCTCTTATCGTCCTTCGGATAAGTCATAAAGAAGCAATCTGCAAAGCATCTAGCATTTGACTCTACTAGTAGAGCCTTCATACTAGCTACTTCACATCTTACATCTTTATGACTTACTGGTATGCTTAAGTTTGGTACATGTTGGCAATATCTCATTTTTTTCACCTATCAATACAACTGACGGCTTAAAACTATTTGCTTCTATCTCGCTCATGCTTGCATATGCGATTATTATAATCTTATCTCCAATTTCCGCTTTTCTAGCAGCTGCACCATTTAAGCAGATATCTTTTTTTCCTCTAGCACCTTCAATCACATATGTACTAAATCTTTCACCATTATTGATATTTACTATCTCTACTTTTTGTCCAACCCTAAGCTTTGCTGCGTCCATTAAATCTTTATCGATTGTTATGGAACCCACATAATTTAGATTTGCATCACTCACTGTTGCTCTATGAATTTTGCTATAAAGCATATCAAATGTCATCTATTTTACCCTATCTTTCCTATTAAACTTCTTATTACAATTCTGTCATCAAATGGAAATTTTTCTTCGTTTATCTCTTGATAAGCCTCATCACCTTTTCCCAAAACTAGCAGTACTTCATCTTTTTCTTGCCATTTTATAGCTTCACTTATCGCCTTTTTTCTATCAACTTCTACCCTAAGTGCCTTAGAATTTTTTGCACCTTTATATATCTCTTTGATTATCTCTTGCGGATTTTCACTTCTAGGATTATCGCTCGTTATGATGATTTTTTTAGCATATTTCGAAGCGATAAATCCCATCTTTGCTCTTTTATCTCTATCTCTATCCCCACCTGCCCCAAAAACTACTACGATATCCTTGTTTTTCAAGCTATCCATCACTTTTTGCATACCATCAGGCGTATGAGCAAAATCAACTATGATAAGTGGATTATCGCTCACAATTTCCATCCTGCCTTCTACTCCAGCAAAATTGCTAACCTTGTCACAAATCTCTTGCATTGGAGCAATTCCTAGCATATCAGCTGCTCCAATTGCAGCTAAGATATTGTATAGATTGAAAAAACCATGCAATGGGCTAGAAAATTCATAAATTTTTTCTATCTTTGAGATTGCAGCACTTATGCCATCATCTAATGCATACGCTAAAACTTTATAAGTTGATGGATTTTCGATACCATATGTCATACAATTTTTCTTGTTATATCTTATCTTTGTATCATCTTTATTGATAAGTTTTTTACATTCACCATCAAAAAAACTACTTTTTACTTGAATATAATTTTCCAAACTTTTATGAAAATCAAGATGGTCTTGAGTAACATTTGTAAATATTTTTAATACAAAATTTAATCCATCTATTCTATTTTGCACTATTGCATGTGAACTTACTTCGGTTATAAAATAGCTACAACCTTGCTCTTTTGCATCTTTTAAGTGTTTTATCGTTTCTAATATTGTAGGTGTTGTTAAGCTCTTTTTTGTGACTTTTTTTTCATTTATAAAAAAACCTCTAGTGCCTTGCATGGCTACTTTTTTATTTAAATCTAATAGCAGTGAATACAGTGCGGCCGCTGTAGTTGTCTTACCGTTTGTTCCTGTAATCCCAATAATACTAATGCCTTCATTTAAACCTAGTATCTTTAAAACTTCTGCTGCTGATATAAAATTTACACATCCACTGTTTTTGGCATCATTTAGATACCTCTCATTTAATTTTGTCAAAAGAAATGCACAATTCTCATTGCACTCTTTTGAATTATCTGTTATAAAATTATATGGGAATCCATTTTTTATATTAATTATCAACTTTTTCCTGCTTTTTTCACAAGAGAAAGTAATTTTGAGTCATTAGGGAATACACTTATAGCACTCTCAAGATAGCCTAAGGACATCTCTTCAAAACCATTATCAATCAGTTTTTCTAAAAAATCAACAAAATCTTCTTTTTTTGAAATCATCACTTTGGTTGAAAACATGATATCTTCAAATGCCTTTGCAAAACTACCTCTTTGTCTAATGTGCTTCATAAAGTCTTCGTATTCGATACCATTTTCCTCATTTATTGCGAACTCTAACTCTTTTGAATCTATCAACTTATATATAGATTCAGTGCTATTGTCTATAAGTTCTATGATATCTTCTACTATATTTTCGCTATTTTCATTGTCATCTTCAACTAAAAGCAGGTAGTATTCAAGCAAGGCTTCTGCCTCTGCTTCTTTTTCTTTTGCCATATCGGAAAGTATTGCGCCTAATTTTGCTTCTTTGCACTCTGGATCAATTTGAAGAGCAAGAGAAAATTGCAATAATGCAGCATCATAATCTTTTTTGTAAAAGTTATCTATCCCCAAGGTCACATTTAGCTTCATATTCTATAGCGCCTCTATGTCAAACTCAACGCCCAAAGGTATATTTTCTAAACCAATTTCGGGATGTATATCGATTTTAAGTTGTCTCTCTATGCCATATTTGAGTGTTTGTGAAGCAGATGCACATCCATGGCATGCACCTTGCAATTGCACATAAACTACACCATTTTTAACACCAAGTAGTGTAAGTCCGCCACCATCTAAAGCTAACATTGGCTTGACTTTTTCTAAAGACTTTTCAACTGCAGGTAATAATTCTTCATCATTAAAGGGTAACATACTTTATCCTAATATTTTTTCTTATTTTCTCAAATATATGGTTAAAAGCGACTGAATTATTAAAGATAATTGTGTTCAATTTATCAAATTGGAGGGTTTCTCTAGCAATGAAGTAAAATATAAAGGCTGAAACTCTCAGCCTTTATAAGATTTGTATTATACTAACTCTATAAATGCCATAGAAGCAGCGTCGCCTCTTCTGGTTCTTGTTTTGATTATTCTTGTATAACCGCCATTTCTGTCCACATATTTTGGTGCAATTTCTTCTACAAGTTTTTTGGTCGAAGTTTTATCTTGTAAAGCTGCAAATACAGCTTTATGAGCGTTAAAATCACCTTTTCTTGCTCTTGTGATTAATTTCTCTACATATCCTCTAAGCTCTTTAGCTTTTTGATCTGTAGTTTCAATTTTTTCATATTTTATAATTGCTATTGCTAGGTTTTTTAATAGAGCACTTCTATGTGTTGAAGTACGACCTAGTTTTCTATATCCATGCTTATGTCTCATGCTTAGCCCTCATTCGTTTCAGATTTTAAATCTTGGATTTTATTTTTTAAGACTTCTGCTGAATCTTCTAGAAATTCAAAACCAACTGGAAATTCTAAATCTTCCATAACCTGTTTGATTTCTTCTAGGGATTTTTTTCCAAGATTTTTCAAGTTTTTAAGTTCAACTTCACTCATCAATGATAATTCACCAATATACTTTATCTCTGCTCTATCCAAGCAGTTATAACTTCTAGCACTTAGATTTAAATCTTCTATGCTCTGCAGTAATTTACCAAACTCTATGCTTGTCTCAACTTCTACTTCATTTGTTTCTACTTTTATATCCAATATGCCTTGAAATACTGACATTTGTGCGTACATAGCTTCCATAGAGTGTTTAAAAGCATCGATTGGAGTTATAAGCCCATCAGTTTCAACAGTAAAAACTATCTTTTCATAATTTGGATTATCTTCAACCAATATCTTTTCAATCTCATATACAGCTTTTTTTACTGGTGTAAAGAAACCATCAAGCGCAATATAACCAGCATCTACATCTTCTCTAATATTTTCGCTAGGAACATACCCGATGCCCTTTTCGACAATAATTGAAAAGTTTAACTCAGCATCTTCATTAATAGTTGCAAAGTAATTATCTGGAGTAACAATTTCTACATCATCATTGTTTAAATCTACCCCTCGAATCTCTTTTGGTCCTGTAAATGAATAGTTAAGTACTGCTCTGTCTGCATCATTTTTAAGTTTAAATCGAATATTTTTAAGATTTATTATAAAAAGCGCTACATCTTCCAACATTCCTCTGATACTATCAAATTCATGAGTTACGCCTTCAATTCTTACAGCAATCGGTGCACAACCTACGGTTGAACTAAACAATAGTCTTCGAAGTGGATGCGCTAAAGTTATAGCAAAACCCGCTTCAAAAGGATATGCACTTATTTTAATCTTATTTTTAGAAATATTTTCTACTTCAATTTCTGTTGGCATGTGTGCTGATGTGTTAATACTTTTCATATGCTACCTACCTTATTATTTAGAATAAAGCTCAACGATTAATCTCTCTTCAACCGGAATAACTATTTCTTCTCTCTGTGGTATTCTTGTGAAAATACCAAATGATTTACTTGTGTCAATATCAACCCAAGGAACTATCCCTGTTTGTGCTGTTAATTCTAATGCACGAACAATTTGTGGATTATTTTTAGATTTTTCACGAACTTCGACTTTATCGCCTGCTTTAACTCTATATGAAGGGATATCTAGTTTTTTTCCATTTACTAAAATATGTCCATGAGTTACTAATTGACGAGCAAATCTTCTTGTTGTTGCGAAACCCATTCGATATGCAACATTGTCCAATCTTCTCTCAATTAACAATATAAGGTTTGTTCCTGTGTTTCCCTCAGTTTTGTTAGCATCTGCAAAAAGTCTTCTAAACTGTTTTTCAGAAACGCCATACATAAACTTCGCCTTTTGCTTCTCTTTTAATTGAAGCCCATATTCACTTACTTTTGTTCTTCTTTGACCGTGTTGTCCTGGTGCGTAAGGTCTTTTATCAAGTGCGCTTTTACCAGCAAGTCTTCTCTCGCCTTTAAGTGCTAAGCTTACACCGAGTCTTCGCTCAAGCTTTTCAACTGGTCCTCTATATCTCGACATTTTTTCTCCTAATCTAATGCATAAACAATAAAATTATTTATTTATATTTGTATCAATAAGATACCTTAATTTATACTCTTCTTCTTTTTGGAGGTCTGCATCCATTATGAGGTAGTGGGGTAATATCTTTTAAGAAAGTTACTCTGATTCCTTCATATGCGCCTACACTTTTGACTGCAGTTTCGCGACCTGATCCTGGACCTTGAACTTTAATACCGAGTTCTTTGATTCCATGTTCCATTGCTTTTGCCAATGCATCATCAACTGCTTGTTGAGCTGCATATGGAGTTGATTTCTTGCTGCCTTTAAAACCTAGGCTGCCTGCACTACTCCATGCAATAACATTTCCCATCTCATCAGTTACAGTCACAACAGTGTTATTGAATGTTGCAGAGATATATACTACACCTTTTGCAATATTTTTCTTAACAACTTTTTTTCTAGCTACTTTTCTTTTTGCCATCTGTTTCCCTTTGAGACTCTAATTAGCTTTTGCGCCGACGGTTCGTTTCTTACCTTTTCGTGTGCGCGCATTAGTTTTTGTTTTTTGACCTCTAACAGGAAGTCCTCGTCTATGTCTTAGACCTCTATAGCTACCCATGTCCATCAAAGCTTTGATATTCATAGCTACACTTTTTCGTAAATCACCCTCAACTGCATAATTCTGTTGAAGTTCATTACGGATAGAAGCTATCTCTTCTTCTGTTAGTTCACTTGCTCTTTTATCATAAGAAATGCCTGTTGCATCTAATATCAATCTTGAGCTTGTTAAGCCTACTCCGTAGATATATGTCAATGCATACTCTACTCTTTTCTTGTTTGGAAGGTCTACACCTGCAATTCTTGCCATGGTTATCCTTGTCTCTGTTTGTGTTTTGGATTTACGCAAATGACTCTAACGACACCTTTTCGTTTTATCACTTTGCACTTATCGCACATCTTCTTTACAGAAGGTCGTACTTTCATGATCTTGCCTTTGTTTTTTTTCCACTGAAATTCGAGCAATTTAAAAAATCACTCTCTAAGTAAACTGTCACAGGTTTAGCGATGTTTTACTAAACCAACAATTGAAAAAATAGTGGTTTTTTTTCAATTCTTCTTCACACAGTTTTACAAAAGGTATGAATTATATCCAAGTTTTGCTAATATTTTACTTATACCTGTAAGTAATTCTACCTTTATCTAAACTATAAGGTGTTAATTCAACTTTCACCTTATCACCTGGCATTATTTTTATATAATGCATCCTCATCTTTCCTGCTATGTGACATAATATCACATGCTTGTTTTGAACTTCGACTTTAAAAGTTGCATTTGGCAATGCCTCTATAACTTGTCCGTCTATTTCAATAACATCATCTTTAGCCATATATTCTCCTATTTGTCATCTTTTTTAGGAAGTAAATTCCTGAAAAATTCACACTCTACTAAAGCTTAGGCTTACGCCTAGAAAACTTCGTTTTAACTGTCATCTTTTTTAGGAAGTAAACTCCTAACTATTTACATTTCTCTACTCTACTGAGAGTATTTCTGCTTTGTTGTTGATTATCGCCATCGCGTGTTCATAGTGACTTCCACGCAAGCCATCAGTTGAAGTTACTGACCATTTATCGTTTAATATCTTCGCTTCACTCTGTC
>JALUMJ010000052.1 GCA_027040375.1 Campylobacteraceae bacterium | reverse complement strand
TTGTTATGATTAAAAAAAGCATAATATCGCTTGATTTAAAACAGTGGCTAGATATAAGAAATTGCCAAGACGCCCTACTCTTTTGCAATAAATTTGGCAAAAAACTCACTCAGGCATATATAAGTAGGATTGTGGAGAAAATTCTCATAAGTGCAGGAATCAAGAAAGAAAAAAATGGAGCTCACATGTTAAGGCATACTTTTGCAACTATGCTTTACCAAAAAAATCATGACCTTATCTTGGTGCAAGAATCACTTGGTCATGCAGACATTAACACTTCTAGGATTTATACACATTTCGATAAAGAAAAGTTAAAAAAGACAATTGATATTTACTAAAAAATATTAAAAAGTGTGTAAAAATAAAATATGCAAATTTTGCATATTCTATTTTTGCAATTTTATTGAAATTTTTATACTATTTTAAAAAAATTAGCATATAATATGTAAAAATTCAAAAAGGAGATAATATGGCAGATAAGGTTTATCGCGTTAACATGTCCAATCTTAGTTATAAGATTGAAGAAGTTCCAGCTAACTGGATGGGGTTAGGAGGAAGAGGACTAACATCTACAGTTATAGCAGAAGAAGTTGATCCTGAGTGTCACCCACTAGGACCAAACAACAAGATGGTGTTTGCTCCAGGTTTGCTCTCGGGTACAACTGCAGCAAATAGTGGTAGAAATTCTTTAGGGACTAAAAGTCCACTTACGGGAGGCATAAAGGAAAGTAATGTTGGTGGCACAATGGCTGGCATCATGGCAAAACTTGGTGTTAAGGCATTGATTATCGAAGGCATACCTGAAGATGATTCTACTTTTTATCATCTACATGTAACAAAAGATAAAGTTTTGATAGAAGCTGTACCTGAGCTAGTTGGAAAAGATAACTTCTTCGTTTTAGATGCTATGGAAGAAAAATACAATAAAAAAGTAGCAGTGATGACTATAGGTCGTCCTGGCGAGATGAAAATGTTGATCTCCAATATATCTGTAAGAGATCCTAAAGGCAAGCTAAGAAGCCATGGTCGTGGTGGAGTAGGTGCAGTTATGGGCTCTAAAAAAATCAAGTGTATAACAGTGGATGCTGAAAATTACAAAGAAGTAACATACGCAGATTCGGTAAAATTTAAAGAAGCTAGCAAAGTATTTACAAAAGCACTGCAAGAAAATCCAATAAGCGGTGAAGGTTTGCCAGCATTTGGAACAAATGTTCTAGTAAATATCATCAATGAAGCAGGCGGACTTCCATCGCATAACTTTAGAACTGGAAACTCAGAAAATGCGGAAGCGATTTGTGGTGAGACAATGGCTGAAAATATCAAAGAAAGAGGCGGTAGCACAACACATGGTTGCCACGCAGGCTGTGTTATACAATGTTCACAAACATATAATGATGAAGAGGGCAACTATCTCACTTCAGGTTTTGAGTATGAAATGATTTGGGCATTTGGTGCAAACTTTGGCATAAGCAACTTAGATCAAATTGCAAAAATAGATGCACTGATGGATGATTTGGGAGTTGATGCTATAGAAACTGGTGTTACATTTGGAGTAGCAGCTGATACAGATCTTATTGATTTTGGAGATGGTGCTGAAGCATATAGAATTCTAAAAGAAGAAGTTGCAAATGGTACTCCAATAGGTAGAATTATCGGAGGTGCTGCTGGAAACTTAGGAAAACTTTATGGTTTAGTTCGTGTTCCTGTTGTAAAAAATCAAAGTATTCCTGCTTATGAGCCAAGAGCCATAAAAGGTCAGGGGATAACTTATGTAACCACACCTATGGGTGCTGACCATACAGCTGGTTACGCAGTTGCTACAAATATCCTCAACAGCGGTGGACATATAGATCCTCTTCAAAAAGAGGGACAAGTTGCATTATCTAGAAACTTACAAATAGCAAGTGCAGCGGTTGACAGCACAGGCATGTGTATATTTGTCGCTTTCCCAGCACTTGATGATCCTAAGTGCTTACCTGCATTGATTGATATGATAAATGCCAGATTTGGTATAAACTTGAGCGCAGATGATGTTACAAATCTAGGTGTGAATATATTAAAAACAGAGCATGAATTTAACCTAAAGGCCGGACTAACCAGTGCGGATGATAGAATTCCTGAGTTTATGAAATATGAAACTTTGCCACCAACAAATGCGATTTGGGATTTTACAAATGAAGAGATAGATGAGTTCTGGAACTTTTAATGCCAGACATGATTAGTGTAACTATCAAACTTTTTGCTCAATACAGAGAGGGGAAATTCAAGATTGATAAAAGATTTTATGCCAAAGATTCAACGATTTCAGATGTGCTTGAAGATATTGGCTTAGATTTAGGGAAATTCCCGATAGGAGTTTTGATGGTAAATGGAAGGCATGTTGAAGAAGACTTTGTTTTGCAAGATGAACAAATGTTGGCAATCTTTCCAAAAGTAGGAGGAGGTTAATCTTCTCCATAAAGGAGGGTTTTATCCCTCCTTTTAATCCATTTTTTTGATACCTAAAATCAAACGATAAGAACCAGGTGTGCCAGGCGGTAAAAGAGCTATCCTGTCTCCATTTTTCAACTCTGTCTCCATAGGCTTTACCTTTCTATTTATAAAAACAGCTTCAACTTCACCATCTTTGAAACCAAATTTGTCTATGATATCTTTTGGCGTAAAACCATCTGGAAATTCCATCGGAGCTTCTACATACGGAATGCCTTGTTCTTTGAGCCTCTTTCTTAAAAAGCTAAAAGCATTAAAAGTAATTTTAACCATAAACCATCCTTTTAGTAATTATAACATTAAACTTATTATAGCACATATATGATATATTTAATATAATCATAAACCCAAATCAAGCTAAGAAATCATTTTCTACATATTTTAGCTCCAATAGTATTTAAATTTTGATACTTTTGAGTATATTTAAAGATTTTTTGACAATAATATCCTGTAGCCATTTTCTGAGCATATTGGTTCTTCGTAAACTTGTCTATTATTATTCTAAACTCGCTTCATAGGCTCTATATCTAATGTTTTGCAATAACTCTCTAAACTCTTTACTGACCTTACGCACTTTTCAATTTCTGCAGCTCCATAAATGAAACTTGATTAGCTTTTATTAGAAACTTCATCCTAAGAGCGAAGTGATTTAGATGGTGTTTTATTTTTAGTTTTTCAAGCTTGAAAAATGAGAATACAGCCATAAAGATATGATTACTCTGTGTTCTTATAGTTTTTGTTGGTGACTTAGCTAAAGCGGAATTATGCTTTAACGATTTATGAAACTCTTCAACTTTCCATCTTTTTTCATAGATTGCTGATACAGCGGAGCCATCAAGAGTAATATCAC
>JALUMJ010000051.1 GCA_027040375.1 Campylobacteraceae bacterium | reverse complement strand
AATGAATACCGAGTCTATCTAAATCATAATATGGATTAGACAGGGCATTGCACTCTGCTTCACAAGCATTGCAACTACCACTACTTACCATTCTTATAGCCAAACTTCCTGCAAATCTTTTGTTTATTTTACTTTTTAACTCTTTTTTTAATTGTACTAATTCATCATCAAATTCTAGATTTACAGTTGCTATATTTTCCCGAGCTCTTCTTTGCCAAAATTTTATCATTTATGCCTCATATTTTTTCGCTATTATATCATTTTATCACCAAAATTATTGTGGATATTTGAGTGATGGGGTAACAATACTAAATATATTTTTACTATCTTCATATCTATATTTTAGTTCAAAATCGTGATGTTCCATCACTCTTTTTACTATATTTAAACCTAAACCATAACCTTTTATATTTCTTGTTTTATCTTCTTGCGTAAAAGTTTGCATATAAAATTCTAACTCCTTACTAAGTGCCTCACCTTTGTTTTTAATCTCTAGTAAATTTTTATCTATCACGATTTCTACTTTTCCACTTTCTTTGTATTTTAGGGCATTGTCTATTAGGTTTTTGATGGCAATTGAGAGGTAATTTATGTCAGCATTACAATCAAAAAGATTTCTAATTTGCATATCTATCTCTTCATCTTCTATAATCATTTTTGAAAGGGCAACAGCTAAAATCGAATCAATCGAGTGTTTTTGAATATCGAGTTCTATCGAATTTGAATTTAACCTCTCTAATTCCAAGAGTTCATTTGTTAATTCATCGATTTGATTTATGGATTTTTTTAAAATTGTTTTATATTTGCTTTCTTCAATCATCTCAAGTGAAATTTTTGCTTTTGATATTGGCGTTCTTAACTCATGACTCATGTCCCTTAAAAGCTCTTTTCTTGATTTTATCAAATTCTCTAAATTTTTTGCCATCGCATTAAATTTTTTTGCAACTATAGATACCTCATCTTTGTTTTTTGTCTCTTTTAAACGCAGAGCATAATCACCCTCTCCAAATTGTTCTATAGCTTTTGAAATGTTTTTCAAAGGAGATAGCATCCTTAAAACTATCAAAAATATAACAATCAAAAGCAAAATAGATGCGCCTATTAGAAAATCTATATTTTCTTTTTGCTCAACTTCACTTTTTTGAGAAATATCAAAAAACAAAACACTATCACCAAGATAATTCATATATAAAAAATAATCATTTTGTCTTTTTATAATTTTTACATCACCAAAAGAGATTTTATGCTGATATATTGTCTTTGCACCTTTTAAAAGTTTGATGTTTCTACTTTCATAATTTAACTCTTTGGCTCTTTTTTTTAGAGTCTTTAAATCTGCATTTACAAGGTAGCTTAGCAACTCTTTCGATGATTCTATATATTTGTCTTTATATACTAGTTGGATTTTTTCATTTGTGATTTGGTTTATCTTACTTAAGAGAAAAAAAGATATCGTTAGACTGATGCAAAAGAGGATTAAAATTTTTTTGAAAATACTCATCCTATAAATTTATATCCTATTCCCCAAACTGATTTTATATATTTTGCAGACTTTGGATCGTCGAAAATTTTAGTTCTTATATTGCTTATATGCATGTCAATTGCCCTGTCTTTTATGCTTAAATGCTCACTCCCCAAAAACTGTGCGATTGCCTCTCTTGATAAAATCTTTTCTCTATTTTTAAGCAACAAGAAAAATATTTCATACTCAATCCTTGTTAAAATCAAAGCTTGCCCATCTTGCGATATCTCCATCTTTGAAACATCTACTTCAAACTCACCTATTTTACTTATATTTGGTCGCACCTCTGCTCTTCTTAAAATCGCGTTTATCCTTAAAATCAACTCTTTTGGTTCATAAGGTTTTGCTAGATAATCATCGGCTCCATACTCATAAGCAGCCACTTTATCCCCTATGTTTCCCCTAGCACTTGAGATTATGATTGGGATTTGGCTTTTTTGCCTTATCTTTTTGCATACATCAAAGCCATCCATCTGTGGCAACATCAAATCCAAAACCACAACGCTATAATCAGAACTTTTAAAAAGCTGCTCCATAGCAACCAGTGGCTTTTCATATGCATCAACTTTAAAGTCATAATTTCCAAGATAATCTTTGAGCAATTCTTGCATCTCCAAATCATCTTCTATAAGCATGATTTTCATTCGCTATCCCATTCATTCATATATAATGCAAACTTCTTTCTCTGTTTTTTTGAGAGAATTTTATGTATCTGTTGTAGAAATTTTATCTCAGTAGCCGCTGTTAGTGTGCTTATTTTTGCATCTAATCGTTTTAGTTTTTCAACATTAAATTTTTCATTTAAAAACTCTTTTTGTTTTAATTTTGATATTTTCTCTTTTTGTTTTCTGTAGATTTTTCTGCTTTTTCTATACTCTTTTAAAATCTTTTTCATCTGTTTTGATTGTGTTTGGCTAAGGTGCAAATATGTCAAATCTTTACTATAAAAATGGTGATTTTCTCCCTCAGCATTTAATAAAGTAAAAAAAAGCAAAATTACAATTAAAAACTTCAAAATTATCCCTTTAAAGATGGTATTTTTATCAAGTTATCCTCTATCAAACCATTTTCTATATTTTTATGACAAGCTTTACAATTTGCCTTGCTTTTTACCCTTTTGCTTTTAAAGATATTTGAATCTATCTTTTTATGTATCTTTTTCCAATAAGGCGTCTTTGTAACAGCTATCACTGTACTATTATCGTCTTTTAAACTTTTTAAAATCTTAAATGCACTCTCTTGTTTAGAATTTTGTGCACTATTTGCCTTCAAAAATGCCAAAATCGACAAATTTGTAGCCTTATCAAGTGATGCATCTTCTCCAAAATGGTTATCGAGATTTTTCATCATAACTGTCCATGATTTTTTTGGAAGTAAAAACGGCGGATAAACCATATGACAATCTCCACACTCTTGTGCAAAATCTGGATTTTGTAGCGCATAATTTTGCTTTATATTTGCACTTTTTACCAATACATTGTTTTTTGCATAAAAGATATAAAAAAGAGCAAATAAAGAAACTAAAATCCAAGTTACTCCAAAAGATTTTTGAAACAGACTAAGCCTTATATCTATCTTTTTACTTATCTGTTTATATCCACAAATCATCGAATCAATAGCATCGCTTTTTTTGATAAATTTATCTATCAAGCTTCCTGATATGTGAGCAAATATGACAGCTAACAAAAGATATACAAGCCATAAATGCACTTTACTTATGGGCTCCATATATGAAAAATACGAAACATGTAAAAACGATAAATTGCCATGGTTTTTTTCAATTCCAAGTTCGAGTGCACCAGAAATCGTGATTAAAAAACTTAAAATCATCATGACAACAATCGCATAACTAGAGGCAGGATTATG
>JALUMJ010000050.1 GCA_027040375.1 Campylobacteraceae bacterium | reverse complement strand
AATAATATAGCTATTTTTTTCATAAATATTTAATTCCTTCGCATAAATCCAATGGATTCATGGCATAGTTTCTACATGTAAGTTTTTTTGCACTCATAGCATGAGCTAAAACACTTGTAATGGCTGCGTGCTTACCACTATAACCCTGAGCCATAAGGGCGCTTATCATACCGCTTAGCACATCTCCGCTTCCGCCTTTTGATAGAATATTTGTACCTAGTGTGCTTATATACATATGCGCACCATTTGAAATTATTGTGTTTGCCCCTTTTAAAACAAGTGTTGTTTTGGGGTATTTATTCGCAAACATTTGCACGAATTTAAATCTATTTGCTTGGATTGTTTTGGTGTCCACTTTTATTATGCCGCAATTTTCAAGAAGTAATGCAAATTCTTTTGGGTGTGGTGTCAGCACTACATCCTGATTTTTTTCTATCAATGTTTTAATAAATGGCTTATAAAACAAATCAGCATCAATAACCAATCCAAACTCACTATTTATCAATAATTTCAAATCAAATTCTGCGTTACCAAGCCCCATACCAATAACCAAAGCAGTACAATTTTTTGGTATCTTACTTGAACTCATGATAAAAGAGGGGATGTTTTCAGTCTCATTTGCCAATATACTCACTAACCCTGAACCAAAGTTCATAGCAGCAGTCGCGCAAAGCACAGCTGCTCCTTTTTTTTCACCGCTTATAATACAAGTGTGTCCAAATGTGCCCTTATTAGTGTTTTGTTTTGTTCTTAAAGGTAATTTCATATCTTCAATTTCTAGTAAATGTATATTGCTAGTATTTTCATAAATATCTCTGCTAACCCCTAAATCTGCGACTTCTATATCTCCTATATACTCTTTTGCATAATCTTCAAAAAAAGATAATTTTAATGCTCCCATACTAACACTAACATCAGCCTTAAAAACTTCATCAGATATAAAATCCTCACCTAATCCACTAGGAATATCGCACGATATCTTAATCGCATCTTTTTTGTTTAATTCATTTATGATTTTACATGCTTGGATATCTAATTTTTTAGATAAGCCAGAGCCAAAAAGTGCATCTACGAAAACTTTAGATTCAACGATATCTTGTATGACAACGCCTCCTACTTTTTCATATCTTTTTAGTTGTAATCTTGCCATTTTTGATTTGACACCATAAGGCAAGCAAACATGAACATTGTATTGTTTATATAAAATTCTCGCACACGCCAAACCATCTCCACCGTTATTTCCCGGACCACACAAGATATATATATCACTTTTTGGTTCTACATGTGATTTTATAACTAATGCCAAATGATTTGCGGCATGCTCCATCAAAATATCTTCGCTCAATGCAAACTCTTCATAGCATCTTTTGTCTAATGTTATAACCTCTTTAAATACTTGTTTCATTTAATATCCCCTCTGCCGAGAATGAATCTTACTTTTATAATCATCTTTTTCTGTAATTCAATGCTTCAAATAGATGATTTTTATGTATAGTTTCACTCTCATCTATATCTGCGATTGTCCTTGCAATTTTCAAAATCTTGCTTACGCTTCTTTGGTTTAATCCATAATTGCTAATGGCTTTATCTAAAATATCTTGTGCATCGTTTTGCATTTTACAATATTTGTGCAAATCCATCTCACTTAAATTTGCGTTCAATTCACGCTGTCCTCGTTTTTTTTGAAAAACAAACGCTTTTAAAACATCTTCAAACATATCGTTGGAATTAGCAGACTGTTTTTTTGAAAAATCTTCATCAACGAGTATATAAAGGTCAATTCTATCTAGTATCGGGTCTGAAATCCTAGATTTATAGCGAGCTATTTCCAAATCAGAACATCTACATTCTCTAATTTTGCTAAATAAGTTTCCACAAGGACATGGGTTTTGCGCAGCTGCAAATAAAAATTTGGTATCATACTCAATTTTACTATTTACTCTCGAAATCAAAACCTTATGATTTTCCAACGGTTCTCGTAAACTTTCTAGAATTTGTTTTGAAAAATGAGGAAGTTCATCGAAAAATAGCACACCATTGTGAGCGAGAGCTGCTTCGCCTGCCATCGCCCTTGAGCTTCCGCCTCCAAAGATACTTGGCTTGCTAGAGCTATGATGTGGTGCTCTAAAAGCCCTTTTGGCGCTTAGATTTTCATCTTCTTGATTTATTGATTTGTATGCTTGTGTTTCTAAAACTTCTTCTATACTAACTGGTGGCAATATATATCTAAGCCTTTTTATACTCATACTTTTTCCGCAACCTGGACTGCCTTCAAGTAATATATTGTGCATGCCAGCGGCACAAATAACCAACGCTCTTTTTAAAAAATTATGACCTTTTACTTCTGCAAAATCTAGCGGAAAATCTAAATCATAATAATAATCTCTGTTATTTACCTCTATCTTCTCGTCAAAAAACTCTTTTATTTCTATTTTTTTATATGGCAAGTTATATTTTTTCTCTTGAAAAAACTCCATAGCTTCAGATAAGCTCTGGACTCCATAAATCTTTATACCTTTTATTTGAGAAGCTTTTTCTACCATGCAAGAGGGCAAAATGATATTTAAATCTTTATATTCTCTTGCTAAAGATAATAAAATCGGAAATATGGCCGAGGTTGATTTAACTTCGCCATCCAACCCTAACTCACCAAAGATATAAAAATCCTTACATGTAGTGTCTGTTTTTTGAAAAGCAATTAAAAGTGCTATAACCAAATCAAAGTGGCTACCTTCTTTTTTTATGTCACTAGGAGATAGGTTTATTGTTATTTTTTGCGATGGAAACTTGAACCCTATGAACAAAAGCGCAGATTTTATCCTGTCTCTTGATTCTTGTATGCTTTGATTTGCCATCCCAACTATGGAAAATCCTGGTAAAGCTCGCATAAAAGTGGATTCTACGAATATTTTTTTAGCTACATTAAAATCAAGAGTAGCACAAAATGCTTTTTTGACTTTTTTATCAGGCACGACTACTTGCCCGCTTTTAATTTCTTTTTCCACTCTTTTTCAAATTTTTTACGCTTTAAATACGAAAGTTTTTCTATAAAAAGATGCCCCATAAGGTGGTCCATCTCGTGCTGCATCGCAATAGATAGTAAACCATCTAAATCTTTTATAATTTTTTGCCCATATCTATCAAAATACTCCACCGTTATATTTTTTGCTCTCTTAACATCATCATAATACCCAGGAACACTCAAGCATCCTTCTTGATAAATCTCACTTCCTTCAAGATGAGTTATCTTTGGATTGATAACTTCAAGAAGATCTTCCTTTTCTTGTTTTTCATCTTCATTGGCTAAATTAATAATCAGTATATTTTTAGCAATTCCCACTTGTATAGCCGCAAGCCCTATACCTTCTTTTGCAATCATAGTTTCATACATATCATCTAGCAGATTATGTAATTTTTCATCAAATTCCAAAACATTTGTGGATTTACTTCTTAGCATCTTATCTGGATACACAACAATATCAAGAATCACTCTGTGTCTCCGTATCTGCTGCAAATTCGCCTATCAAATATATCTCTAAATTTTTACCAGTTTTAGGCAAAACTTCTAGTGCTCCAAAAAGTGTCTCTTCTACCGTATAGTTTGGGTCAATAGGCATAATACCTAATTCTATATCGGCCTCAACCTCGTCGCCTCCTATAAAAAAACTAGTAGCATATATAAGATCTGCTATACGCTCACATGCTTTTTGTGCGCTATTTAAATCTGTATGCTTCATAAGCATAGTAAAAATACCACCTCCAAAATGAGCAACAATATCACTTCTTCGAGAAGTTTTCAAAAGAAGTCTTGCTACATTTCTATTAAGTATGTCTCTTTCTTTGGCATTTACCATTTTATCTAAAACTTTTTCTTTGATTTTAATCATAACAATTGAGCTTTTATGCTTGTATTGTTTAACTGCATCTAACTCTCTTTGCATGCCAGAAAGAAGATACTTTTTATTGTAAACTCCATATCTAACATCAAATATCGCTTCATTTTCAACATCTTTTAGTATGCTAACAGTTTTGTCATAATGTTTCTTCAAGGCTTCCATTTGTTTATTTGTAAGGCTTGATAATTTCTCCAAATCTTCACCTAGAGCTATAAGTACATTGTCGATTGAGAGCTGATTTGAATTCAAATGCAAATCTCCCAACCTCTTTTTAACAATTTGCTTCATGACATTTAAATTTTTATATACCGTAGATACTATCTTTACGATATTTTTAACTTCTACAAATCCTTCTCTAATCTCTCTTTCCATCTTGGCTCTATATTCATGGCTATTTACATCGTCTATCTCTAAATATTCATTGATTTTTCTTCTAAAAGCTAGGGGTTTGTTTTCCAAAAGCTTTTCAAAATAAATTTGAAAATTATTTGGAGTTGGTGGAACTTTATCGTCTATAATATTCTTAAGGATAACTTGGGAGAATTTTTCAAATTCGTTATTGTCATTTTTCGATTTTGGAGTAGTTATGCTACCTAAGCTTTCTTTTTTTGTTTTTTTAACCAAAAAACTTTTGCCTTTTAGCTTATTTACATCCAAATGAACCATTTTTATTCTCCCATTTTTTTACTTGAAACTTTTTTCTAAAACCTTATCTACCAATCCATACTCCACAGACTCTTTAGCGCTCATAAAGAAGTCTCTCTCTGTATCTTTGATTATTTTTGATAGTTTTTGGCCGCAATTTTTGGACAATATACCGTTTAAAACTTCTTTTAAGCGTAAAATCTCTTTCGCTTGTATCTCTATATCCGTAGCTTGCCCTTGTGCACCACCTAAGGGTTGATGAATCATAATTCTAGAATTTGGCAAAGAGTATCTTTTCCCCTTAGCTCCACAACTAAGCAAAAATGCACCCATAGATGCCGCCTGCCCTATACAAATAGTGCTGATGTCAGGTCTTATATAATTCATGGTGTCATATATACTAAAACCACTAGTGATAACGCCGCCTGGAGAATTTATATAAAGATAGATATCTTTTTCAGGATCTTCAGCTTCTAAAAATAGAAGTTGAGCAACGATGGAAGAAGCAACTGCGTCATTTATCTCTCCACTTAACATGATAATTCTATCTTTTAAAAGTCTAGAATATATATCATAACTTCTCTCGCCTCTTCCTGTTTTTTCAACAACTACTGGAACATAACTCATTATTTACCTTCTGTTTCTTTAGCTGTTTTTGGTTCTTTTGTGAATAATTTTGTAAACAATCTATCTTCAACAACAGACATTTTTATAGCAGGCAGCAATCCTTGTTTTTCATAATATTCAAAATACTGCTTAGGGTCTTGACCTTGTTGCATCGCTTCAAAATATATCATTTGCATTACTTCTTGGTCTTCTACTTTGATTTCTTCTCTTTTTGCTAACTCATCAACGATAAAAGTAAGCTTTACGCTATTTCTTGCTTCATCAGCAAATTCAGCTCTTTTTTCTTCGATTTTTTTAGGATTTTGCGAGTATTCTTTTATCTCATCTTCGCTCATCTTTGAAAAAATATTTCTTACTTGCATATCAATCTCTTGATCAACTATATTTTCTGGAAGATCAAATTGAAGTTTTTCTAAGATTGTTTCTACATATTTTGGTTTAACTTCTTCATTAAAAATACCATGAAGTTTTTCATTTTTCAACTGCTCTTTTACTTGCGCTTCTAACTCTTTTAGAGTTGGTTTTTCAACGCCTGGAAGTAATTTCTTAAGAGTTTCTTCATCAGGATTTTTGGAAACTTTCTTAGCTTGAATCTCATGAAGTTTTACTTTAAAAAGGGCAGGTTTTCCTGCTAATTCTTTACTGTTATATTCAGTTGGAAATGTAACCTCGATATCTTTTTCATCACCCACATTCATGCCAATCATCGCATCTTCAAAACCTGGGATAAATGAACCGCTTCCTATCTCTAATTGAAAGTTTTCAGCCTTACCACCCTCAAATGCTTTTCCATCTATAAAACCTTCAAAATCAATCTGTGCAAAATCACCACTTTGAA
Source organism: Campylobacteraceae bacterium (assembly GCA_027040375.1). Classification (GTDB taxonomy): domain Bacteria; phylum Campylobacterota; class Campylobacteria; order Campylobacterales; family Sulfurospirillaceae; genus JAADIZ01. The sequence goes on along the minus strand of JALUMJ010000050.1, from coordinate 6,460 downwards.
GCGCTCTTTTTTCTTCAATCTTTTCCATGGTTGCTACTGACTTTAACATGTCTTCCACTCTTTGTTCGATATCTTTTTTCATGATTCTTGGAGTTTTATACTCAGGAACCATATCTTGATAACCTTCAACATTAACTGTTGGCTTAAAAGATATTTTCACTTCTATAGTCAAGCCATCATCAGTTTTATCAAATTTTGATATTTGAGGTTCGCCAACAACTGTATCCGCAGCAGCACCCAGCTCTTTTAGAGCTTGGTCAAATACCTCTTTTAGTATTTCTTGTTCAGCATCTTGCTTGATTTGTTCACCATGTCTTGCTTTTACAACATGTGCTGGTACTTTTCCTTGTCTGAAACCATCAACTTTCATACTCTTAGCAGCTTTAGCCGCAATCTTATCTTCTTTTTTGCTTAGCAATTCTTTTGAAACCTTAGCTTCTACTACCGAATTTGCACTGTCAACTTTTTTCGCACTAACTTGCATGTATTCCCTTTAAAATAAAAAATTTTCTTAATATACCAAATTTTTGCTTTATTCTCTATATATTATGGCAATCTGCCTAGCATTTTAGCTCTTGATTAGTAAAAAAAAGATATACTCTAATAAAAATAATTGGGAAGAATTTTATGCGAAAAGAAGAAGAATTTGAAAATTTAGTTAAAAGAATGTTGGAGTTGTTAGATGAAGACCCAAATAGAGAAGGCTTGCTTAAAACACCAAAAAGAGTATTAAAATCGTTTGAATTTATGACACAAGGATATACGCAAGACCCAAAAAAGGTCTTAAATGATGCCCTGTTTGCTAGTGATAATTCTCAAATGGTGCTGATAAAAGACATAGAGTTTTATTCCATGTGCGAACATCATCTTTTGCCTATAATCGGAAGAGCACATGTAGCCTATATCCCAGATGGAAAAGTTGTAGGATTATCTAAGATACCAAGAATGGTCGATATCTTTGCAAGAAGATTGCAGATACAAGAACAGCTAACAGAACAAATAGCAGAAGCCATCAACGAAGTAATAGCTCCAAAAGGTGTAGGTGTTGTAGTTCAAGCAAGGCACATGTGCATGGAGATGAGAGGAGTAGAAAAAACTCACTCAAACACGACAACATCTTCGCTAAAAGGTTTGTTTTTAAAATCAAACACTAGAAAAGAATTTTTTGATATCATAAATGCACCACAGGCTACTAGATTCTAATGTCCATCAACAGGCTTAAGCGTAAATTATCACAAGAAAAATTATCTCCACTATTTGGAACTATAAAAAAGATAAGTTCAAATATTATAGAAGCAAATGGATTAAATCCAAGTATCGGTGATATCGTAAAAATTATCTCAAAAAGTAGCGATAAGTTTGAGTTAGGTATGGTAAGCGAGATAGACCAAAACTCTTTTTTTATATCTCCTTTTGGTTTTGTAGAGGGATTTAAGATAGGAGATAAGATATTTATCAACGACCAAGGCATGATGATTCCAGTGGGAGATGCACTTCTTGGAAGAGTTGTTGATCCGTTTATGAGACCAAAAGACGGCAAAGGAGAGATAAGCACAACTATCGCCACTCCAATCATGAAACCTCCACTTGATGCTATGAAAAGAGGATTGATAGATGAGCCTTTTAGCGTTGGAGTTAAGACAATAGATGGTCTTTTAACATGTGGAAAAGGACAAAAACTAGGTATATTTGCTGGAAGTGGTGTTGGTAAATCTACTCTTATGGGTATGATTGTAAAAGGCTCCGAAGCACCTATAAAAGTTGTGGCCTTGATAGGCGAGAGAGGCAGAGAAGTTCCTGAGTTTATACAAAAAAACCTAGATGGAGATTTAAGCGGAACGGTTTTAATAGTCGCTACAAGTGATGATTCTCCTTTGATGAGAAAATATGGAGCATTTTGCGCTATGAGCGTTGCTGAACATTTTAAATCGCAAGGCAAAGATGTGCTTTTTATGATGGATTCTATCACAAGATTTGCAATGGCTCAAAGAGAGATAGGCTTGGCCCTTGGTGAGCCACCAACTTCAAAAGGCTATCCACCTTCTGTTCTTACTCTTCTACCACAATTGATGGAGAGAGCTGGGAAAGAAGAAGGCAGAGGCTCTATCACGGCTTTTTTTACAGTTTTAGTTGAAGGTGATGACTTGAGCGATCCTATAGCGGATCAATCTAGAAGCATCTTGGATGGACATATTGTGCTCTCAAGAGAGCTTACGGATTATGGGATATATCCTCCTATTAGCATACAAAATAGCGCCTCAAGAGTGATGGGAGATATTATCAGTAGTGAGCACAAAAAACTAGCAGCTAAGTTTAAAATGTTAAATTCCACGCTAAAAGAGAATGAAATATTAGTCAGAATTGGTGCTTATGAAAAAGGAAATGACGCAAATCTAGATTTAGCTATTGCAAAAAAAGAAAAAATGGATGAATTTTTACAACAAACTCCAGAGGAAATCATCGATTTAGACACTACTATACAGAGCTTAAAAGAAATTCTTTCCTAAAACTAATAAAAAAGAGTATTTTTTAATCGTTTTTTAATGTTAAAAATAATAGTATTCAAAAAAGAAATAATTAGGACTTAAATTGTCCTATTACTCCACCAAGTAACTAACTCAACTTTTGAGAGGACAAGAAGTGGTGAGATATAAGTAAAAAAATATAAAGGACTAGCCAAAGCTAATTTAAGTATTTTTTTACTTATAGATTGCCTCTTATTGTTCTCCCCAAAGGGTGTAGTGCTTTTGCACATATACTTCGTTAGATTTGTTCAACTTAGCTCTTGCTAAGCCTTCGCAAATCTGCCTCGCATATGAGCAAAATCACTACATCAAAAGTCGAGTTAGTTACTTGGCGGAGTAATAAATAAAAATTGGAGAAATTTAATGAGAGTTTATTTAGATAATAACGCTACAACGATAGTTGACCCTATCGTTTTTGAAGAGATGGTTCCATACTTTTGTCAGATGTATGGAAATCCAAACTCGCTTCACGAATTTGGAAGCGAAACACACCCTGCATTAAGATGTGCCATGGACAGATTATATGCTGGCGTTGGTGCAAATGATGATGATGATATAGTGGTTACTTCTTGTGCAACGGAGAGCATAAACTGGGTCTTAAAAGGCGTATATTTTGATTTTATTAGAAATGGTGATAAAAACCATATAATCACAAGTGAAGTAGAACATCCAGCAGTCATAGCAGCTTGTAAATTTTTAGAAACCCTAGGGGTTGATGTGACATATTTGCCTGTAAATAATGATGGAGTTATCGAACTTGATACGCTTGAGCAAAGCATCACAGACAAGACTGCCTTAGTCTCAATCATGTGGGCAAACAATGAAACAGGAATGGTATTTCCTATAGAAGAGATAGGTCAAATTTGTAAAAAACACGATGTCCTCTTTCATACAGATGCCACGCAAGCTATAGGAAAAGTTCCAGTAGATGTAGAAAAAGCTGGTGTTGATTATATGAGTTTTTCAGCACATAAATTTCACGGCCCAAAGGGTGTTGGTGGACTTTATATAAAAGAAGGTAAAGTTATAACAAGCCTATTACATGGTGGCGAACACATGGGCGGACTAAGAAGCGGAACCTTAAATGTTGCTGGAATTGTAGGTATGGGGAAGGCTATGGAACTTGCTGTTGAAAATTTAGATTTTGAGAAAAGCAATGTTAAAAGATTAAGAAACAGACTAGAAGATGCATTGTTAAAACTCTCTGGCACTTTTGTAGTTGGCACTAAAGAGCAAAGAACTCCAAACACCATCTTAATAAGTGTAAAAGGCATAGAGGGAGAAGCCATGCTTTGGGATTTAAACAAAGCTGGAATCGCAGCAAGCACAGGAAGTGCATGTGCGAGTGAAACGCTAGAATCAAATCCAGTTATGGAAGCGATTGGCGCCGAAGCTGACTTAGCTCATACTGCGCTTAGATTGTCACTTTCAAGATTTACAACAGATGAAGAGATAGATTATACGATAGAAACAATACAAAATGCAGTGCTAAGACTTCGAGCGATTTCAAGCACTTATGCTTATGCCCCTGATTGGCATGAGAGTAAATTATAAGGAAAATATTATGGGAAAAAATACACTAATAGGTGGATCTATTTGGGAAGAATACAGCCAAAAAGTACAAGATTTAATGAATCATCCACAAAATATGGGAGAGATAACTGAAGAACAAGCCAAGGAGATGGGTGCTAAACTTATCGTCGCTGATTTTGGAGCTGAAAGCTGCGGTGATGCCGTAAGATTATATTGGGCAGTTGATGAGGATACAGATATCATAAAAGAAGCTAAATTTAAAAGCTTCGGCTGTGGTACAGCTATAGCAAGTAGCGACACAATGGCAGAACTTTGTAAAGGAAAAACTGTTGATGAAGCAGTAAAAATCACAAACATTGATGTAGAACATGCTATGCGCGATAATCCAGATATTCCAGCAGTTCCGCCTCAAAAAATGCACTGTTCAGTTATGGCATATGATGTCATAAAAGAAGCAGCAGCTTCATATAAAGGTGTAGATGCCGCTAGTTTTGAAGACCAAATCATTGTTTGCGAATGTGCACGAGTGAGCTTGGGCACTATCAAAGAAGTTATAAAATTAAATGATTTAAAAACAGTAGAAGAGATAACAAACTACACCAAAGCTGGTGCATTTTGTAAATCATGTATAAAACCAGGTGGTCATGAAGATAGAGATTATTATCTAGTAGATATTCTAAAAGAGACAAGAGAAGAGATGGAACACGACAAGCTTTCTTCCCTTGCTGATGCAAAAACATCAGAAGCAGGGGAATTTGCTTTTGTTGATTTGACGATGGTTCAAAAACTAAAAAAAGTAGAAGCAGTTATAGATGAAAATATCAGAGAAATGTTGATGATGGATGGTGGAAACCTAGAAATAATCGACATTAGAGATACAGATGATGGTTTTACAGATGTATATATCAGATACCTTGGAGCATGTAGTGGATGTGCAAGTAGTAGCACAGGCACACTTTATGCGATAGAAGCAGTATTAAAAGAAAAACTAAGCGACGCCATAAGAGTTTTACCTATCTAACCTTTTTAAGGGGTCAGGGCTTGAATTTTGAATTTAAATAAATTCAAAATTCAAGCCCTGACCTAAATAACGCCCTCTTCCTCATTTTTAATAATTTAGAAACATAATAATTATAAAGTTTATTAAATTTACATTTATTGTTTAACTTTCTTGATAGTGCCACTATAAGGCTTTTAAATCCCTGCATATAGGGATCTTTATATTTTTCTCATTTAATTTTGATTTATTTCTATTAACCTTTTTTCTAATTTCATTAATTTTAAGAGTGTAGAATTTCATAAATCAAAAACAAAGGATTGAAAATGAAAAAAGAACTAATAGCTTCAGCGGCATTGGTTTCGTTGGTATTAGGTGTGCCTTCTTTGAATGCATCAACAAATATTAAAGCTAAAAGCATACAAAAAGAGGTTTCGTTTCAAAACAAAAACTTTAAAGTAGCTTCCCAAGATATACAAAAAGGCTTAAATGATACACTCAATGCTATTTCTTTATTATCAAAAAATAGGAATAAGGCAGCAAAGAAAGACTTAAGTGATGCAACTATGTATTTTGCAAAAGCACTGAAGGTTGATCCAAAATTAGGCTTGGTGCCTATTGAAGAAAATACGAATGTGTATAGTTATCGTGGAGATCCTAAGAATATAAAAGAGGCTATAAGTTTAGCAAAGAAATTACTCAACAAACATGATCTTCAGTTTGCAAGAGATGTCTTAAGTCCGTTAAAAGATGAAATTACTGTAACTACTCATTATATACCGATGGATGTTTATCCAAATGTTACAAAAATTGCTTCAAAACTTTTAAGCAAAGGAAAGAATAAAGAAGCTCTTCAAGAATTAAGTTTGGGTTTAAGCACTATCGTAAGTGATAGAGCAGTAATGCCTATACCACTTTTAACTTCTCAAGAGTTAGTACTTATCGCATCAAAAGGGGATAAAACAGATAAAAAGAAAGCATCTAAGTTTCTCAAAAGGGCTAAGATAGAGCTACAAAAAGCTGTACTTCTTGGTTATGCTTCAAAACATTCTAGCGAATACAAATCATTAGAAAAGAAAATAGATGCAATACAAAAAGAGATAAAAGGCAAAAATGAAGTAAAAAAACTTTATGATGACATAAAAGGTGACTTTAAATCTTTGATTCACAAAACTAGAGGAGAAAAGAAAGCTTACGACCCTAATTCTGTATGGGATGGTACTAAAAAATCACACACTAATGCTACAAATGAAGAAGACAAGGATGTGGTAAAATTTGCCCAAAAATCAAAAGCAGATGCTTTTTGATAAATAAATATCAATATTTCCGATTACAATAAATCGGGAATATTGCAAAGGGCTTGAATTTTAAATTTAAATAAATTCAAAATTCAAGCCCTGACCCT
>JALUMJ010000049.1 GCA_027040375.1 Campylobacteraceae bacterium | reverse complement strand
AAAAAATCGTGAGTTAAAGGTGGATTTAAATCACACCCAATCACTTTTTTTGGTTTCGTCATCTAAATCTCGTCCAATTTTTTGGTGCAATTCCCAATAATACTCAACAAAATCTTTTACTTTTCCATCTCTTGGCAGATAATCTCCATCTTCTTTACATGTAAACAGTTCTAAGAACTCACCTGCATCTTTTTTAGCAAGATAATGAACGGCCAATTTTTCATAAGTTTCTAAATACCAAATTTTTAGTTTTTTATATTTTTCAAGATTAGTATTTATAGTAACTTTATCTTTAAAATCCAATACACCACAGTCAAAAAGAGCTTTAAGATGAATCAAACCCTCACAATAATACGGTTCTACTTCACCAGTTTTCCTCCATGCGATTAACCCGATAGCTCTTTTTATCAATTCATAAAAAACATACTCTTTGGTTTCATCATTTTCACTCATAAAAAATGCGACTAAGCCGCCTGTTGTGGCTTTGAATTCCTCTATATTTTTAAACACTCCGCTTTTATTCATAACGATTTCACTATCATCATCTAGCCACAATATATGCCCAAATTCGTGACCAATCGTGCTAACTTCATAAACCTTATGCCACAATTCTTCTTTTTTAAATATAAGCTCTCTTTCTTTTCGCAAAAACTCTTCCCCAAATACAATTCTTGATATTTTTAAAAAAGGTTTTGATTTTTGAATATCTAAGATATTATCAGCAAAAGCAAATATCTTTTTGCCCTCTTCTTTGCTCACTTGCTCATCATTTGGTACAACTTGTGCAGAAAAAAGACCATTAAACTCACTAGCATAATAAAATGCTGGTCGCCCTATATAGAGCTGGATTCTATCTAAGTTCTCTTTTGTTCTTTTATATATGTTCTTTTTTTCTTTTCCTATATCATCAAACATTTTTTTATACATATAATTTATAGATTTCAGAGTATTGTTTGCTCCAAGATTTTTTGGATTTGATATTCGCACATCCCACTCAAGGGCAACTGCTTTTCTGTAATGGTCTTCATAATATTCCAAGGGGTGCCCAACTTGCACAGGCGAAGTTACGCTCATCCAAGCCCTATCAACTTCTTGCCATCTTTTTAAAAGCTTGTATCTATCAACTTCACAAAATGCCGTGTCTAAAGTTTGAAAATAGTATATATAATTATCTTTTTGATTCGTATCGTTGTCTTCTAACTTTTGCAATTTCTTTATCAATTCTTTTAGCAAAAAACTTACTTTTCTAACATCATCTTTGAAAAATTGTGCATAAGTTTTGACTTGGTATTTTTCATTTACTTTCACCAAAACGGAATACGCTCTATCGGCTATATTTTTTTCTTCATCCAATTCTAAAAGAGTATTTTTTTCTAAAAATTCTATAACATTATCGCCATATTCTTTCTTTAAGCTAGGATTTATATTGTCGATTATATGCTCATTCCAATCGTATTGCCAGTCACTCATCACTATTCCTATTTGATGAATTCCCTTTAAAAGCTCTCTATAAAACTCGTTTAATAATTTTTCTTCACAAATTGTTCTTAGCAACTCTTCTTGCGCTTTTAAGTGGAAATTCTTTGCCCAAAGATACCCTAAAGATCGTTTTTTCTGGATCTCTTTTTGGCTTGCATTATTTTTTGATATAACTTGAACAAACTGCTCATCTCTTAGGTTTATCAATCTACTTAAAACTGCCATTGTGTTTTCTTTGCTATGCGTTAATTCACATTCATCTAAAAACTCATCTATATAATCTTGTAACTTTTCGTTTTGGTATCCATTATCTTCAATTAGTTTATAATAATCACCTAATTTTCTCTGATTTTGACTAACTAAAATATAAATTCTTTTTAAATCTTCTTTAAATTTTTTGTGCATATTTACTCCTAATATATAATTAGTGTATAATATCATCTTTGGGAGTAAATAATGATAAGAAAAGATACAAAAATCACAAATTATTTAAACAGAGGGATAGTTGAAGCAAATTTAGATTTTGCAAAAGAGCATAATACCATTTTTTCTATAGTAAAATTTGGATATGAAATTGATTTAGACGACGCATATACATTTAAAGATTTGATGGCTTTTATACATAAACATACTGATTTTAGCCCAATCTTAAGGGAAGACAATAATTCCTTTGTTATATTCTTAAAAGATGCAAAAATTCATCAGGCAAAAGCAATTATGCAAAAAATAAATCATAAAATTTACAACATTTTTTGTTTTGAATTAAAAGATATTGGTATAAGTATGAGTCATTCCAACGATACATATAAAAAGATTATGGATAGAGTTGATAAATACTTTGTCATGTCTAGACTTTCGAGTAAAAAAAAGATGTTTTATGGAACTGTAGATTTTGATTATTATGATACAATGAAACCTTTAAAAGTATTAAAAAATATATTTAACAAAGATAGCCAAATTAGCATTAATAATATCTATAAAGGTATTCCCATAAGTGAAAATGTCAGGGTAAATGGCTTTAATGATGGTATTATACAAGTTAGAATAAAAGCTGAAAAAATACCTTTTTATGAAAATGAAAGATATACTTTTATTCAACATGACTTGATACCAGACATCATAAAAGCTGATATATTAAAGATAGATAAAAGAAAATTCATCTTGGTTCTTGGAAACTTGCAATTTCTCCAATCTTCCCCAGTAGAGAGAAGCGATATAAGAATAGAACCAAACAACACTATACACACACTTTTGGCATATGGGCACAAAAAATTGGTTGATGGAAATATCACAAGCATATCTGAAAGTGCTATCTCATTTTTTGTTTCTGATAATGCCGTAAGTAATCTTGCAGGAAAAAACCTCTTTCATAAAGAGTTATTGCTAAAATTCCTACTAGCAAGCAACAATAAAGCTATGGCACCATTGAAACTTACTTGCTATATATTTAGCATAATAAACAATCGAGTAGTAGTAAATATATCGCCAAATTCAATAGAAAAATCTAGGATTAGAGATTATATTGCTATGCAACAAGATAGGCTACTCTCAGCTTTAAAACTAGAATTAAAGAAATAAAAAAATTAATGAGGAATTTTAATGGGTTTGAAATCCGTAAATACTGCACAAAAAACTAGAAATTTTGGAGATGGAAATCCATTGTGCAGCTTTATGGTTAAATCTAGCCACTGCTTTTGGTGCACCAGTATCTACAACACACTCTATAGTTGGAGGAATTACTGAAGCAGGAATCGAAACAGCCTTTTCATTTTTTATCAAAAAAACTGTTCTATTTAAGAACGACATAAAGACATCGGCAAAAATGATAGCACCTATCATGATTGCTATAATGGCATGGACCTTTTCAACTTATATACTCTTAAAAGGCTTTAAACATATCATAAAATTAAACTTTATAACTGCTAATGCTATTG
>JALUMJ010000048.1 GCA_027040375.1 Campylobacteraceae bacterium | reverse complement strand
CTTGGAAAGATACCGCTCCAAAAGACACATATGCCATGTGGAATAAATTGCAAAAATCTCTCATAGGCCTAGCTAGTGGTGGTGATACACTAGAGTGTACAAATTGTGGTGAATGTACTGCTGTTTGTCCAGTTGGAGCACTTGTTGGAAGTGATTTTCAATACACTTCAAATGCTTGGGAATTAACAAAAATTCCTGCCGCAAATCCTCACAGTAGCGATTGTTCGCTTATGTATTATGATATCAAACATACGAGTATAAAAGACCATAAAGATAAGATTTATAGAGTCAGTAGCGATTTTCATTTTTCCACTTTACATGGTGGTGCAAGATATGGATATGATTTTGCAAATGAGATAGATAAAAAAGATGAAAAAGCTTTTAAAAAAGCAGTAAAATTTTTCAAAGAAGAGGCAGACACCATCAAGTTTAATAGCTTCATCACAAATGAAGAAGCATATATCTTGCAAAAACTAAAAGAAAAGTTTGGGTATAAACTCGTAAATGATGATGCCTTTGCATATAATAAATTTTTACAAAATTACAGACAAGCCAGCGGAAAATCTCTATACTCTAGCAATCTTAGAGATGTAAAAGATAGCAATTTTGTAGTAAGTGTTGGCTCATTTGTAAAATCAGATAGTCCAAATGCGGGTTATGCTATAAATAATGCATTAACTATGAATAAGGGTGCGGGTTTGTATTTTCACCCTATCGCTGACCCAGTAGTTGATGGCTACTCTAAAAACTTGATGAGTATAAATCACCAAGTTGGGGTTGAAGAGAGTATTTTATATCTATTGCTTGACCTCTTTGGAGATAAAGAGGCTATGCCAAAGAGTGTTGTAGATTATCTTGCATCATTTCATAAAACCCAGAAAAAAACTATCACAGAAGTTGTTAAAGAGCAAGTAAAAGAGATGGTTAAAGATGAAAATGGTGAAGAGAAAGAAGTCGTAAAAACTGTAAGTAAAAATATCGAAAAAGAGATAGAAGTTGATGTTAATGCTTTGTATGGCGTAGTTGGATTGCCAGATGACTTTGACGCTAAACTCACTAAGTTTTTGGCAAAGAAAGATAAATTTTCACTCATAGTCGGTGAAGATTTATATAACCATAAAAGAGCTGAAAATATAGCTAAGCTTGTTGGTTTGATCGAGCGATTTACAGATTTTAATACACTTATAATCCCAACTTCAACAAATACACTTGGCGTCTCTTTGATATGTGACTTAGATGAGAGTGTCGGCAAAAAAGTTATCGGTTATAATGAAAAAGCAGATTTTACACTAAGTGCTTTAGGAAAAGGCGACTTGGCTATGCCAGCTCTTAATCAGCAAGAAGGAACATTTACATCTATGGATAAAAGAGTGGTTCCTACCAATGTTGCATTGCCATTCAATGGATATTGCCTAAATGACATAGCAACTGAACTTGGATTTGATGCTGAAAATACGATAGATTATACATCTAAACTTGGTAGCATAGAGGGATATAAAAACGAAGAATTTGATGATTTACCAAATGAATTTGAAAATTCAGGCTTTGAAAATAGAGGTTATTTATTAGAAGAAAAAACCCTTACATGTAAAGATGATGTACAAGAGATAAAAGATGTATCGTTTGGTGATGGAGATTTGGTTTATCTTGCAAATCCTGTTATGCAATTTAGTGCATTTACAAACAAAGCTCATCAATTAAATGAAGCAGGTGCATTATATGTTTCAAGTGACTTTTTAGAAAAAAGAGGTTTAAAAGATGGTGGAATGATTCTGCTCTCAAATGGTGATGCTAAGCTAGCAATCGCACTTAAACTTGATATGCAAATCAAAGGAGATATTCCTTATCTTCCGACATTTGATTCTAAACTTGATGTTTTACCATTTTTCAAAGATGGTTATAGGTTTGCTAAAGTAGAAATGAAAGGTGTAGAAAAATGATTGAAACAGCCTTAATTGTTGAAACGGTAGTAAAAGCAGTAATTGCACTTGCAGTTGTTGCTGGGATGGGAGCTTTTGCGACATTTATAGAAAGAAAGATATTGGCATTTATGCAGCGTCGTCTTGGCCCTATGCATGTTGGCCCTTATGGATTATTGCAATTAGCAGCTGATGGTATCAAGCTTTTTACAAAAGAAGATATCATTCCTCAAAATGTAGTTAAGCCGATATTTGTGATTGCTCCTGTTATCGCTTCAGCTTCAGCATTTGTAGCAATTGCTGCGGTTCCGTATTTTCCAGAATTTACGGTTTTTGGATATACGATTCACCCAATCATATCAGATATAAATGTAGGATTATTGTTCATCATGGGAGCTGCATCAGTTGGGATGTATGGACCTTTATTAGCAGGGCTTAGTTCGCACAATAAATGGTCGCTTCTTGGAGGTGCAAGAGCAGTCATCCAGCTTCTTAGTTTTGAAGTGGTTAGTGGCTTGTCTATCTTGGCACCAATTATGATGATAGGTTCTTTATCTTTGATAGACATGAATGATTATCAAATCGGAGGAGTTGCAAATTGGCTTATATGGAAACAACCTTTAGCATTTGTGCTTTTTGCTATAGCAGGATTTGCAGAGACCAATAGAACACCATTTGATTTGATTGAGTTTGAAGCTGAGATTGTCTCAGGTTATGCCACCGAATATTCAGGTATGAGATGGGGGCTATTTTTCATCGGTGAGTACGCAAATATGATAACGATATCTGTATTGGTAAGTATCATATTTTTAGGCGGTTATAATGATATTTGGTTTATACCAGGCGCAATCGCGATGTTGATAAAAGTATCTTTGTGGATATTTTTATTTTTATGGGTAAGAGCTGCTTGGCCACATGTGAGACCAGACCAACTTATGTGGGTTTGTTGGAAAGTATTGATGCCGTTAGCTTTGATAAATGTGCTAATCACCGGCATAGTTTTGGTTTAGGGAGTAGGATATGGAATTAAGAGGATTTAAAAATAGAAATGTGTCCCCTGGATATATCTTTTTTGAAGGTGAACCAAAGCCTTTAACTTCGTGGGAACGATTTAAGAGATTTTCAAGTAGAGCCGTTAAGGGTGAGCTTTTTGTTGGACTTTGGATTGTATTAAGAGAGATGATTAGATTTGATATTCATACAGTTCAGTATCCTATGGAAAAATTAAGAATGGGTCCGAGATACAGAGCTATACATAAGCTTTTGCGTCTATTTGAAAGTGGACACGAGAGATGTATAGGTTGTGGCTTATGCGAAAAGATATGTATATCGAATTGCATCAAGATGGACACAAAAGTAGATGAAAAGAGCAGAAAATTAGTAACGCAGTATAGTATAAATTTTGGTAGATGCATATTTTGTGGGTATTGTGCTGAGGTTTGTCCAGAACTTGCTATCGTACATGGCAGTAGTTATGAACACGCAAGTGAGCAGCGAGCTAGCTTTGGTTTAAAAGAAGATATGTTGACGCCTTTGGATAAATTTAAAGCGAATAAACAAAAAGAGTTTCCTGGTTTTGGTGCATTAAGTAAAGATGCTGATAAATTTGTCAAAAAAACTCCATTAGCGTATTGAGGTAAAGATGTTTGAAGTAATAGCATTTTATATGTTTTCGATTTTAGTAATTGGGATGTTCTTAATAGTAGTTTTTAGCAAAAATGCACTATATTCCATGAGTGCACTAGCAGGAGGAATGATATTTATATCTGGTTTTTTCTTTTTGTTAGATGCTGATTTTTTAGGAGTTGTGCAAATCATAGTCTATACAGGCGCGATTATGGCGGTGTATGCATTTGGTATGATGTTTTTTGATACAACTAGAGATGTAAAAGAAAATATAAGATTTAAAAAGATTATTTACGGACTCTCAATCTTATCAGCGATTTTTTTAATATTTATACTTTTAGCTCCTGTGTATTCAGGAAAGATTGAAGCATTGTATCCAAGTATTCAAGGAGTTGGAAATATTCAAATGATAGGCTTGATTTTGTTTACAAAATACTTAGTTCCGTTTGAATTAGCAGCTATTATGCTATTAGCAGCCATGATTTCAGGTATTGTTTTAGTAAAAATAAAGATGGAAGAGACTCCAACAGATATTGAAGTCGCAAGGGGGGAAAAATGATAACTCTAACACACTATTTAGTTTTGAGTGGAATTTTGTTTTCTATAGGAATTGTGGGCGTGCTCAGAAGAAAAAATCTACTAATGCTTTTTTTCTCAACTGAGATACTATTAAACGCTGTAAATATAGGCTTTGCAGCAGTTTCAAAGTATTATGGAGATTTAAGTGGACAAATATTTTCATTTTTTATAATCGCTATTGCTGCTAGTGAAGTGGCAGTCGGACTTGGACTTTTGGTGCTTTGGTATAAAAGAAGCGGTACTATTGATTTAGATAGCTTGCAAATGATGAAAGGTTGATTGGATGGAAAAGTATTTATATGTAGCACTTTTTGCTCCTCTAGTTGGTTCACTGTTTAGTCTTCTTTTTACTGCGCAAAAGAAAAATGTTATAACAGCACTTGTCACTTCAGGTCTGTTATTGTTGTCTTTTGTTTCTTCTTTGTCCTTAATGTACGCAGTACATAGTGATATGATTATACATGTAAAGATGATGGATTGGATAAGTGCTGGAAATTTGAATCTACCATTTGGATTTGTAGTAGATAATGTATCTGTTGTTATGATGGTTACAGTAACCTTAGTATCGAGCATAGTAAATATATATTCTATGGGTTATATGATGCACGATAAAGGGTATAATAGATTTTTTACATATATATCAGCATTTGTTTTTTCTATGTTGATTTTGGTGATGAGTGATAATTTTATAGGACTTTTTATAGGTTGGGAAGGCGTTGGACTTTGTTCATATCTATTGATTGGATTTTGGTACGAAAAAGATACGGCTTCTTGGGCAGGAAATGAAGCCTTTATCATGAATAGAGTAGCAGACCTTGGTATGCTTATGGGGTTATTTTTGATATATTGGCAGTTTGGCTCATTTGAGTACGATGTTGTTTTTGCTCATATTGGAGGCATAAATCCAGCAGTCGTTACAACTATCGGACTTTTACTGTTTATCGGTGCTATGGGCAAATCAGCTCAATTTCCATTTCACACTTGGCTTGCTGATGCGATGGAAGGACCAACACCCGTTTCAGCTTTGATTCACGCGGCTACCATGGTAACCGCTGGTGTTTATCTTATTATCCGTGCTAGTGCATTATTTTCGCTAGTGCCTGAAGTCGGACATGTAATAGCGACTCTAGGAGCTTTTGTAGCAGTTTTTGCAGCTTCTATGGCACTTGTAAATCGAGATTTAAAAAGAATTATAGCCTACTCTACTCTCTCACAGTTAGGATACATGTTTGTAGCAGCTGGTCTTGGAGCTTATTGGATAGCATTGTTTCACTTGATGACTCACGCATTTTTTAAATCACTTCTATTTTTAGGAGCTGGAAATATCATGCACGCTATGGATGATGAACTTGATATCAAAAAGATGGGCGGATTGTTTAATGCTATGCCATATACTGCTATATTGATGGCAGTGGCTTCTGTAGCGCTTTGTGGTATCTATCCATTTGCTGGATATTTTAGTAAAGATATGATTTTAGCTGCCGCATTTAATGGCGGAAACTATTATATATGGGCTGCACTATTTATTGGAGCTGGTATGACAGCATTTTATAGTTTTAGATTGATTATGATGGTATTTTTTGGCGATAAAGTTTATAAGAAATTGGGCTTTCACCCACATGAAACTTATCCATTTGTGCTTTGGACATTGTTGCCTTTAGGAATACTTTCAACTATAGCAGGATTTTTTGAGCATCCATTTGAAGAATTTACAACAAGATTGCTTAGTAAATATGATTTTAGTTTCTCTCATACCACAGAAATTGGGTTGATATTTTTAACTTTAACATTCGTGATTTTAGTGGTTCTCGCTACTATTTACAAGTATGGAAGAGGCGGATTTAGCAAACAAATAGAGACAATGCCTCTATATATATTGTTAAAAAATCAATATTTTATCCCTAAGATTTATGAAACGATGATATTTAGACCATACTATGTGCTTTCAAGGTTTGCTTGGAAACAGATAGATGTTAGGATTATAGATTTTACAGTTGACTTGATAGCGAAAATTTTATACTTGCTTGGTCAAAGAAGTAGAAAAATGCAGAGTGGAAATTTATCTGATATGCTCAGGTGGATGGTTGTGGGCATAGTTGTCCTCTTGGCTCTAGCGATATTTTATAGACCAGGTATGTAGGAGTATATGATGGAACACATATTATCATTAATCGTATTTTTTCCGCTTATTGCAGGACTTTTTGGATTAGTTGTAAATAAAGAAAATATCAAAACTTTTGGTATTGCTGTAGCGTTGGTAGAATTTATATTTTCTATCATTCTTTGGATTGGATTTGATTCAACAAATGCTGGTTATCAATTTGTACAGTATGTTGCTTTGATTCCTCAATTTGGAGTGAGTTATTACTTAGGAGTCGATGGAATATCACTATTTTTAGTCGTTTTAAGTACTCTAATGACTTTGATTTCGCTAGTAGGTTTAAATATCAAAAAAGATATCAAAAACTTAGTCATTACAATACTATTTTTAGAGATGACGCTAGTTGGTGTATTTTTAAGTTTAGATATGATTTTGTTTTACATCTTTTGGGAACTTTCACTTATACCTATGCTTTATATTATTGGTGCTTGGGGTTCAGGACAAAGAGTATATGCAGCTATAAAATTTTTCTTATACACATTTGCAGGCTCAGCCTTGATGTTAGTTGGAATCTTATATCTAGGATATCAATACTACTTAGCTACTGGAACTTGGAGTTTTGCAGTGCCAGATTGGTATTTGTTGGTTTTACCATTTAATACGCAACTTTGGTTATTTGGAGCATTCTTTTTAGCATTTGCCGTAAAAGTGCCTATGTTTCCTTTTCATACTTGGTTGCCTTATGCACACGGACAAGCACCGACAATCGGCTCAGTTTTGTTAGCCGCTGTTATGCTTAAGATGGGGACTTATGCTTTTATAAGGTTTTCGCTTCCATTTTTCCCAGATGCTTCTGTGTATTTTTTGTATCCTGTAGCAATTGTTGCTACAATTATGGTTATATATGCTGCGATGGTTGCATATGCACAAAAAGACATGAAACAAGTTATCGCATATAGCTCGATTTCTCATATGGGAATTATTATATTAGGTACATTTGCTATGAATGCTGAGGGTTTGACAGGTTCCATCTTTTTGATGTTAAGTCACGGAATCGTCAGTGGTGCTTTGTTTATGTTAGTTGGTGTGATTTATGACAGAAGACACACTAAGTTGATGAGTGAATTTGGTGGATTGGCAACTGTGATGCCAAGATATGCTGCTATATTTGGTGTTTTGATGATGGCGGCAGTTGGATTGCCTTTGACTATAGGTTTTGTTGGTGAATTTTTGTCACTACTTGGCTTTTATAGGGTAAGTTGGATAATTACACTGTTTGCAGGAAGTGGCATCATACTAGGTGCAGTTTACATGTTGACTCTATTTAGAAAGTCATTTTTTGGAAAAGTCACAAATGAAAAAAATAAAAATTTAAAAGATTTGGACAAACGAGAGTTTACAGCGCTTATACCACTTGTTGCATTGGTGGTGATACTTGGAGTTTATCCAAAACCAATCTTAAGCACTATAGATTTGAGTGTTAAAAAGATGATTAATTTGATGGAGAGAAAAGCACTATTGCCAGATACAAAAGAGTTTCTGGTAAAAGTAAATAGCATAGGGGGTACAAAATAATGTTAGATCCAATAACAGTAAATATAGCAAGTTTAAATTTGGCTCTTTTAACCCCGATGGCTGTTTTGGCTTTTGGAGCACTTGCTCTTATATGTATAGACTTATTTGTAAAAGATTTATCAAAAAGCTTTTTTGTTATGTTTACGCTGCTTTTTATACTTTTGGACTTTACCGCACTTATAGGGATAAATGGACCAAGCAGAGGATTTTTTGATGTACTTTTAGTAGATGGAATGTCAACCTTAGCCCAAGGAGTCATACTTATAAGCTCAGCCCTATTTATAATAACAGCACTTAGTAATAAGCCATTTAAAGAGTTTAAAAAAGCTGAATATTATGCTTTGTTTATGTTTATGATTATAGGTTTCCAATTTATGGTGGCGACTGACAATCTTGTACTCATATTTTTAGGCTTAGAGACTGCAAGCTTGTCTTTATATACATTGATTGCATTGCACAACAGAAACAAAGCTTTTGAAGCAGCTATAAAATATTTTACTATGGGAGCTTTAGCGGCTGGATTTTTTGCGATGGCATCCTTGATACTTTATACACTAACCGGAAGTATAGAACTATCAGTCATATCAAAAGTGTTAATAGCAAGAAACTTTGCTCCGGGAGCTTTTGTACTCGCTGGTGTTGTATTTATGCTCATAGCCCTAGGATTTAAGCTTTCAATTGTACCCACTCATACTTGGACACCAGATGTCTATGAAGGAAGTTCCGCTCCACTTGCAGGTTACATGTCAGTTGTGCCAAAGATTGCGGGTTTAGTAGTAGCAATTAGATTTTTTGATATATTTTTATCATCACAGATAGTTTGGGTGCAAAATATACTGATATTTTTAGCGGTAATCACCATGACTTTGGCAAATATAACTGCACTTGTCCAAGAAGATGTAAAAAGAATGCTTGCATTTAGCTCGATTGCACATGCAGGCTTTGTTTTAACTGCCATTATGGTAGGTGGGACTCAAGCAAATTCAGCTATATTTTTGTATTGGATTTTATTTATGTTTACAAATATTGGCGCATTTACTATGCTTTGGATTGCAAGACATAAAAGAAACCTATGGGATACGAGATATCAACATCCATTTGCAAAATTTTCAGGCATGGTAAAAGTATCACCTATGATGGCCACTATCTTTGGAATATTTATGTTTACACTCGCAGGAATGCCTCCATTTTCTGTCTTTTGGGGTAAATTATATTTGATTAGCTCGGTTGTAAATAGTGGACATGTAGTGCTTGCTGTGATTATGGTAACAAATAGCGCTATAGCTGTATATTATTATATGAAACTCATCGTTTATATGTTTATGAAAGACCCTATTACTGAAGACGGCAACATATATGAAGCAAATTCATCAACTCCAATAAAAGTGATCGTTGGAATCACTCTATTCTTTACAGTAACCGCAGCTGTATTTGTGCAACCGATATTGTCATTTGTGACTCAAATGATACAATCAAGCGGATATTAGTAGTTATTTCTTAGGAGTAATGCTCCTAAGAAATGAGATAATAAGATGTGTTGATAATATGATATAATGGCACTATGAAATTTATACTATTAATCCCGCTTTTAACTTTTCAATTATATGCATTAAATATATATGTAAATAGTGCAAAAGAAAATGGACTTCCTTATGCTATATTACATATAATTGACAAAGAACCAGTTGATTGTCAAGTTATACACCTAGCACTAGACAAGAAGAATTATATTTGTCAATTTAAAAAAATAGTAAAAACCCCGATAAAAATTAAAAAATTAAGACTAGTCAATATAGATTTTTTAGAAAAAAAGAAAGAATTTTATATAAAAATAACTCCGAAAGTTGATTCAAAATTAATTCCAATCAATGAGATATTATATAATACAAAAGAGGTATCAAGCGAAGTTGAAAATAAAAATACTAAGCATTGGACAATATTGCTATATAAAAAACCACCATTTGGTAAAAAATTACAAAATGATGGTATAAATTTTCCTGTTAGTTATGATAAATTTTTAAAACCTCATGTTGGTCCTGTTGATTTAAATGGAAAACCAATAGCATATGCTCAGAGTAAAGATATAAATTATTATCTAGATATACAAAAAGAGTATAAAAAAGGTGATTATGACGGAGTTGTAAAAGATGTTGATAAGGTGTTAAGATTATACCCTAATAGCATCTTTAAGAGTGACATGATGCTCTATAAACTTAGAGTCATAAATAAATCTATCGAAAAAAATCTATCCCCAATTTCAAATGATTATACAAATTCAGATGTAGCAAATCTTGGAAAAGAGTGGATTAGAAAATTTGCTTCAAGTGAAAATATACCACAAGTATTGTTGATTTTAGTAGAAGATTATCTAAGATCAGGTTCTGCTTCTGATGTAAATTATTTTTTAGATATTTTAGTTAGCGAACATAAAGATAGCATTTATACAAAAAAAGCGATATTGCGTTATGCAGATTCACTTTTTGCAAAAAATAAAAAAGAAAAAGCTATTAAATTATATCAAGATGTTTTGTATAGTGTGAAAAATTTAGACATAGCATCAATGGCTGCTATTAAATTGACAAAATCAAATATAAGCATAGGCAAAGTGCTAGAAGCTAAGAATTATTTACTAAAAGTCTTAAATGCCAACAAAAACTATCTTTTAAAAGACAAAGATGCTTCACATATGCTCTCAGGTGAATTGGCAGCAAACGGTTTATATAAAATTGCTGCAGTGATAAATGATTTACTCTATAAAAATACAAACAAAAACGATAGAGAAACGAGAGAATTGCTCCTAAGAGAGAGTGGCGATTGGTATGCCAAAGCAAATGAGATAAATAAAGCATATGCCAGATATACAGACTATAAAAAACTCTATAAAGATGGTCTATATATTCAGGAAGTAAAAAAGGATTTAGATGAACTTTTTTTTAAATTGAAAGAGACAAATACTACCAAATTAGTGGCATATTATGATGTACTTATTTCAAAATACGATAACGACATACGAGATAAAGCTATCATAGAAAAAACTAAGTTGTTATTAAAAGAAAAAAAATATAAAAAAGTTTTAAAGATGCAAAATATGCTTGAGCGGGCAGTCGATAAGAACTCTACCGTGGCAAAAGATTTACTTGTTTCTGCAGCAACAGATCTTCTATTTAAAAATTTAAAGACAAAAGATTGCAATAAGGCCGTCAATCTAGTAGAAAAATATAAACTAAATATTTATGAAGTAGATGATGAGGATACGCTATATAAATGTTTTTTAATAAGTGCGAGATATAAAAAAGCCAAGATGTTGACTATGGATAAATTGGAATCTAAAAATTTGTCTAAAAATTTTAAATGGTTACAAAGAGCAATAGAGGTGGATTCAAAACTTAGAAAATTTGATGATATCATAAAATATAAAACTGATTTGTATAAATTATCAAAAATACTTAAAAAGAAAATATATGCTTCGAGCTACAGATATATTTTTGATGCCTATTTTTATAAAAAACAGTATGATAAAGCTCTTGATATACTAGATGTTCTATCTAAGAAATGGCCAAAAGATATAAAAAACCTAGATTCTTATATGAAAATTGTAAATTATGCTGATGACTCAAGAGATGATTTGTTGTTGATTAAATATGCTAAAAAGATTGTTGATATGCAAAATAAAAATAAACTTTTTGATTTTACTCCTAAGGTAGAATTGCTATATATGGGAGCACTTAAAAGATTAGGAAGATATAAAGATGCGTATAAGTTGCTAATAAATTTAAACAAAAAATCTGTAAACAGCAAATATAGATCAAGAATACTTTATGAATTAGGCGAGCTAAGCATCAAGCTAAAAGACACAAAAAATGCCAAAAAGTATTTTACAAAATGTGTATCATCAAAAACAAAAGACGCATGGTCTTCACTATGTAAGGACAACCTAAAACTCTTTTAGGGGTCAGGGCTTGAATTTTGAATTTATATAAATTCAAAATTCAAGCCCTGACCCCTTTTAAAATTGAGTTCTGTTGAAGGTTCTTTGTCGTTTTGCCAATCTCATAGTGTTTGTGATTATTTTTTCTTCTAGTTGTTGCTTGTTTAAAAAGCCATCTAAAAACTCTAAGCCTTCTTTTATGCCAATAGATCTCATAGAGTTTGGGGTTCGTCCATATTTTTTTTCGAGATAAATAACTTCATCTATAAGTCCTTGTTTTAACATTTCTTTGGTTCTTAGTTGGACTCTTTGCCTTAGCATATCTTTTGATATGGAGATTTCTAAGATTTCTAAATCTTTTATGATTGGGGGTTGTCTATTTTTTGCAAGATACTCACTTGTCGGAATATTTGTCTCTATAAATATTTCTAACCACTTTTCTATTCTGTAAGAATCATTACTTGATATCTTTTGTGAATATTTATAATCATTTTTAACAATCATTTCATAAGCATAGTTTTGATTTTTCATAATCTCTTTAATATTATCTTTGGTGCTTGAAGAGATATCAGGTTTCGTGCTTAATCCTGTTATCAAAGATTTTAAGTAAAAACCTGTACCACCAACTATGATAAGATTTTTACCATCCTCTATCGCAAGTTGTTTAGCTTCTTTAAATATATCAAAAAATATAGAAACATTAAAATTTTCATTGGGATATATCTCGTCTATGCCAAAGTGTTTTATGCCCTTTCTCTCTTCTATGGTTGGTTTAGCTGAGACAATGTTGATTTCTTTGTAAATGCTAAGTGAATCCAAAGAGAGTATATAAGCATCATCTTTTTCAGCCATCTCAATCGAACGAGCAGTTTTGCCAGAAGCCGTAGGACCAAGTAGTGCTGTTATCTTCACATTAACTCCTTTTAGGGGTCAGGGTTTGAATTTTGAATTTATATATAAATTCAAAATTCAAACCCTGACCCCTGTTAAATGG
>JALUMJ010000047.1 GCA_027040375.1 Campylobacteraceae bacterium | reverse complement strand
TCACCAAAATACCATGCTCTTTAGCTTCTTTCGCCTCATCTTTATATAATTCAAGTGAATATCTGAAATATTGCAACCTATGATAAGGAGAATTAGGATACAAATGTTTTGCACACCTTAGCGTATCTATGAGTTTTATGTGTGGCTCAAATCCCTCTTTTTCCAACATTCCTAGATCAAAAGGCATATTATGGGCTATAAGATAATTTTCTTTATTGTTTAATTCTTGCAGCCTTGCATAAAAATTGGTTTCAATAAAATTTGGTTTTGAAGCAATCATATCAGGTGTAATATTGTGTACCTCCATAGCCTCAATTTTTATAGGAATTTCACAAGAACAAAGTTCGTCATAAATTTCAATTTCACCTTTGCCTTCTACAACCATAGCTCCAATTTGGATTATCCTATCTTCTTCTTGATTTCCTGTTGTTTCTGTGTCAAAAAGTATATATTTTGCCATCAATTACAACTCTACTTCAAAAAGATAACCATTATTGCTCAACATCTCTTTCACATGTACTTGGTGCTCTTTGCCTTTTGTCTCTATTACTATTGTTATCTTGGCATCTCCATAAGCTAGTTTTGTGGAGGTTCTGTCATAGTCAATCTGGATTATATTTGCATTTGCATCTCTTAAGATATCAGTAAGATACATCAAGGCTCCTGGTTTATCGACAAGGGTTATGAGAAGCTTCATCTTTCTGTGTGATTTTACGAGGCCTTTTTCTATGATAACCGAGAGCATTTGGACATCTATATTTCCGCCACTTAAAACTACTCCGATATTTTCATCTTTTTTGAAATCAAATTTTTTATGCATCACAGCAGCCACTCCTGTAGCACCTGCTCCTTCAACTACTATCTTTTGTCTCTCCAACAAAAATAATACTGCGGTTGCTATCTCTTCATCATCAACTAAGATAATATCATCAACCAATTCTATAATATGTCTAAGGTTTTGCTCGCTAACATCCCGCACAGCAATCCCATCAGCTATGGTTCTAACGCTTTTTGAATTTTGTACGATTTTCGCTTTAAAAGAGTTATACATAGCAGGTGCGCCTTTGGAGACTACCCCTATAATCCTTATACTTGGATCTATCTGTTTTATAGCAGAGGCCACACCTGTTATAAGTCCGCCTCCTCCGATTGGCACTAAGATGGTATTTAAATCTTTTATTTCATCTATCATCTCGAGGCCAACTGTGCCCTGACCTGCTATGACTTTTTCATCTTCAAATGGGTGTATAAATGTTATATCATTATCTTTTGCGTATTTTAAAGCATAAGCATAAGCTTCGTCGTAATTGTCACCATGTAAAATCACTTGGGCTCCTAACGCTTTTGTGCCTGTGACTTTTAAAAGTGGGGTGGCCTCTGGCATCACTATGATTGCTTTTATACCAAAATATCTTGCACTATATCCGACACCTTGTGCGTGATTTCCAGCACTTGCTGCTATGACGCCATTTGCTTTTTCTTTATCACTTAGAGACGCTATCTTGTTAAAAGCACCTCTTATCTTATACGCTCCAGTTAATTGTAAATTCTCTTTTTTTAAAAATACATTTGCATCAACTCTTTCACTTAACAATGGTGCAAATATAAATGGTGTCTTGTTTACAACATCACTTACCAATCTTTTTGCTTGTACTATCTCTTTTAAATCTATCACTTCATCAACCTTTGATGTTCTATCTTTGAACATCTATTTTGCACAACTTTCAATCCTGCTTTTTTCGCTCTTTCGCATGCTTCATTGTTCACGATTCCCAGCTGAAGCCAAAATACCTTCACATCATCTCTTTTCAAAACAGAATCAAGTAAACTCTCAGCGATAGCGGGTTTTCTAAACATATCAACCATATCAACTTTTTCTTTTATCTCATCCAAACTTCTATAAACTTTTTCACCTAAGATAAACTCCTCTTTAGGATAGATAGGTATGATTTTGTACCCTGCATTTTGTAGATAACGACCTACCATATTACTCTGCTTAGCTTCATTTGGAGAAAGCCCGATAATCGCGATGGTCTTAACCTCTTGTAAAATCTTTTTTATCTCATTTGCATCATTTGTATTGATAGTAGGCATCGGACATTCCATTATAGCTCCTTTGGTTTTTTATGCAGAATTATACCACTTTCTATGTGATTTGTATGTGGAAATTGGTCAAAAACCGCGAAATCAACTATATCAAACTCTTTTGTCAAAACTTTTAAATCCCTTTTAAGAGTTTGGGGGTTGCAAGATATATATATGATATTTTCAAAATTTAAGATAAATTCCAAACTTTTCTCGTCTATCCCAGCCCTTGGTGGGTCTGTGAGTACATGTGAGAAGTTGTAATCATCTAAGTTTATATCTTTTAATCTATTAAATTTTCGTTCTTTTTTTAAGGCACTCGTAAGCTCAGCAACGCTCATTCTTAAAAATTCTATATTTGATATTCCGTTTACTGCGCAACTAAAAAGAGCTGATTTTATAGATGATTTTGAGATTTCTGTGGCCAATACTTTTGTAAACTTATCACTCATAGGCAAGGTAAAATTGCCATGCCCACAATACAACTCCAACAAATCTTTTGCATCTTTTACATGTGAGCAAACCCACTCTATCATTTTCTCATTTGTTTGTCTATTTGGCTGTGAAAATCCACCCTCAATAATCTTATAAATATAATCTTTTTTCTCTACATGTAAGCTCTCCAACACAAAGTCTTGTGTCAAAACTTCTTTTATCTTTTTAGCTCGCCCTATAACAAAGATACCAAATTTATCTTCTAATTTTTTGGCTTCCCCTCTCCATCTCTCACCTATCCTTCTATGATATATAAGCGTAACTAGCATACCATTTCTTGTAGATAAAAATTCTATGCCATAAAGCCGATTTCTAAGTTCTTCGTTTTTTTGTAAAACCTTTTTTAGCTTTGGCATTAAAAAATATATATCTTCATCTACTTTTGGACACTCATCAATCTCAAGCACTTCTTTGCCTTCTAGCTTATGCATCCCATAGCTAATATCATCGCCATTGTGCCAAATTCTAAATTCTGCTCTATTTCTATAATGTTTATCGCTAGAAGTAAAAAACTCAAAATCACCTATATCAAAGTCACTAAAAAGCTCTTTTATATACTCTTTTTTTTGTGCAATTTGTTCGCTATAGCTTAAATTATGGAGTTTGCAACTTCCGCAAACTCCGAAGTATTTACACTCCATATGTTAGTACCAATGAGCTTGCTATTCCAATCAATCCACCAAAAAATCCGCCCCAAACAACAAGCCATCCTAAATGCTCTTTTATGAAATCTTGCACTATCTCTTTTACTAATTTTGGAGTTAATTCATCCAATCTCTTGTCAATCATAGTTTCTATGGAGCCCAACATTCCTTCGCTTACACCTGAGCTTTTTATATAACTATCTAGTTTAGTAGTAAAATCTTCACTTTGTGAGATTTG
>JALUMJ010000046.1 GCA_027040375.1 Campylobacteraceae bacterium | reverse complement strand
GTAGGATTTTTTCCATAGACAAAAGAGGAGATGAGTTACTCTTTGCATCACAAGGAGAAGAGGGCTTTAGTAGAGTTTACATGTATAAGGATGGAAAAAATGTTCTTATTTTTGATAAAAAAGATAAACTTTCAGTTGTAAAAGCAAGATTTATATCAAAAACTAAAATAATTCTTGCACTATTAAGCTCGCAAGTTGTTTTATATGATGTTAAAGCCAAAAAAATTATATATAATAAACAGATCTCAGGCTCTAAGTTTTCTGATTTTGCATTAAATGAAGATAAAAGTAAAATGGTTTTAGTGGATGAAAGCGGAAGTGCCACATTGTTAAATACAAAAGATGGAAAAATCATAAAAGTCTTTTCTGGTCAAAATTTGGATAATGTGTATAAGGTTGATTATAAAAATCACATAATCGCAATAGCTAGCAAAGATAGAAGATGTGGCATCTATAAAGATGATAGCTCAGTAGCGTATTATAAAAAAGCAAAGTTTATGGTGTATAGTGTTGGGTTGAGTATAGATGGTAAATTATGTGCATATCCAAGTGATTTTGCAAATAATATCACTATTTTTAATACGCATACTAAAGAAAATACATACAAATTGATTGGCGATAAGAGTACAGTTTCAAATATAATATTTGTAAATAATGATGAGATATTTACAACAAGTAAAAATAAGATAAAATTTTGGAGATTAGGAAGATAATATGAATGTTTCAAGTATAGTAGTGCAGACACTACCAAAGTATTTAGATGGTGTTATTAAGGCTCTTGAAGAGTGCGAAGTTTGTGATTATCACTTTAGTGATAAAATTGGGAAAATTATAATAACCATAGAAGGTGAAGATGTTTCAGAAGAACTTAGCAAGCTAAAAGTTATAGAAGCGATACCTCATGTTATAGCTGCAGATATGCAGATGAGCTATAGCGAAGATGAGCTAGACCGCCATATGAAAGTTTTAGAAAATGCTGATGCTATTCCAAAAGTGCTTGACCAAGATACTACAAAGATAGACCCAAGTACAGTTGTTTATAATGGAGATTTGAAGAAAAAAGACATATACGAATTTGCTCAAAACACAAAAGCTTAAAAATATGCTATAATTGCACTTATGGAAATACGAAATATTATAAAAGATAAAAATCTAAAACTTACTCCTGCTAGAGTTGAGATTCTGGAAATTTTAGTTACAAGAAACAGACCTATATCATATGAAGATATAAAAGATGAACTTAGTATGGATAAGGCGACATTTTATAGAAATATCGCCAAGTTTGAGGAAAATGCCATCATAAGAAGTTTTGAATCAAATGATAAAAAGAGGTATTTTAGTCTCGAGCAAAACTTTCATCCTCATTTTATATGTACAAAATGCAATACGATTTCATGTCTAAGCGAAAAAAATTTGATAGATATGGATGGATACAAGATAGAGAGCATTATCATAAAAGGTATATGCCCCTTATGCTTGAAATCCTAAAAAGCTACTGTATATGAAGATAATATTTTTTATTTTATTACTTTTGTCTTTAACTTGGGCAAATCATATATCTTGGTATGGAGATTATGATAAAGCTTTTGCACAAGCACAAAAAGAACAAAAACCATTGATGGTTTTGCTGGTTAAGAAAGATTCTTCCCAATGCAGGCTAGTAGTCAAAAATGCTTTTATGAATAATAGATTTGTAGATATATTGAATAAAAATGTCATATCTGTCATAGTCACATCTGGTAGTAGGGCAAGCTATCCAAGAGAGATGTATTACACTACCATTTTCCCAGCTTTATTTTTTGTAAATTATAGGGATGAGGCATTTTTGACCACAACAATAAAAGGCAATATTAACAAAAAAGATATCGAAAAAATTATTAAAAAGCTTTATATTTCCCCTTTAAAAAACCAAAAAATTAAAAAAGGTAGTTAAACCTAAACTTAGTGTGGATGAAGCGACATTTTATAGAAAAATCTTCAGCCCGTTGTTTAAAATCCTAGCATCTCTTTTTTTAGGCTCTCTTGTGCAGGTTTTTCGCATAACCAGATGCCAAAAAGTGCTTTTTTAAATTCTAAGCCTTTTATTGTTGTTATTAACTTGTTGTTTTTAAATATCTTTGTTCCATCTCCTTTTGAGTATATAAAGGCATAAATATCACCATCTTTGATCTCTTCTTTGAAAACAGATATAAACTTGTCTATTTTATCTTTTATGGGTTCCATCTGATTTTTTGTAGAATTTTCAAATCCTTCTATCGTAGCATCAGACATCTTTTTGCTGCTTATCATGGATGAAGTTATATGCAAAGTTATTGCCTCTTGTTCGTCTGAGTTTATTACATGTAAGGCATTGTTGCTTTTTTCTTTTAAATATAAAGCACCAACATACAAGTCAAAGAAAAATTTGCTTCTAATGCCAGCTCCATTTAATACAAGGCCATTGTTAAGAGTATCAGGTATATTGATTCCAGAGATTTTTGCACCAAATGAAAAACTTGAGATTAACAATATAATGCTTATAATTTTAAATACATTTTTCATATCAAAGCCCTAAATTAGGAGCTATAGCTCGCATAGCTTGGATGACATCATAAATCAATTCATCCAAAGTGATATCAAGCATCTGCGCACCTTTTTTGATAACTTCTCTATCAACTCCAGAAGCAAAAGATTTTTGCTTAAACTTCTTTTTGACTGATTTTACTTCCAAATCCATCACAGATTTTGAAGGTCTTACAAGTGCACATGCAGTGATTAACCCAGCCAATTCATCTACAGCATAAAGAGTTTTCTCCATTTTAGAGATAGGCTCAACATCAGTACAAATCCCATAAGCGTGACTCATGATAGCTCTGATAATCTCATCGCTATATCCAAGTGGAGTCATTATCTCTTTTGTTTTATAACAATGCTCATCTGGATACTTTTCATAATCAAGGTCATGTAGTAAACCTACAATTCCCCATTTCTCTTCATCTTCTCCCGCTTTTTTTGCAAAAAACCTCATAGCCCCTTCAACTGAAAGACCGTGAGCAACTAAGGCTTGAGCGTTGTATTCTTTGAGCAGTTCAAGAGCATCTTTTCTATTTGGCATAAACTTTCCTTCTTTTTTATGTATTTTAACTTATTTTAGATTTAAAAGCAAAGTTTTATCAGGTGCTCAAGGCTATGTCGTGCTTTTATAGCTTCTTGCTTTTTAAAACTCTATAAGATGGTTCATTAAGAAAATTTCTCTAGAAACATAAAGCTACTTATAACTTCAATGTCATCATTATAAAAATTTTTATCATTTGTGATTATTACATCGCATTTGTTCTCATTGGCGCAAATATATTGGAGATTATCTTCTAAATCGTTATTGCTTAATTTAAGAGCTTTTGAGATAGATTTATTGGTTACTCCAACAATGATAAAAGTATCATTGATAAGATTTAAAAAATCTCTTATCTCTCTTATCTGTTTTTTT
>JALUMJ010000045.1 GCA_027040375.1 Campylobacteraceae bacterium | reverse complement strand
CATTTTTTTATTTTGGAGGAGCATTAGGAACTTTAATACCAGCTTTAATTTGGAACAGTTACCATTTTAATGGTGTTGCAATATTTTGTATATCATTACTTTTAGTGGGTATAATTCCTTTAACATATATTATGACTAAACGAACTAAAACAGTTGAAAAGACAGTATAACAAGTACGAGGAGACCAATAATTATTACCGCTAACAAAGAATGGCTAAATGACTTCCGCACTAAAGTGGTCAGAAGAGGCTCTTGAAGATATAGAGTCAATCGCTACTTATATAGAAAAAGACTTCTTAAAAATCATTAACAAAGTCATAGCAAAACATAGAGACTGTGAATTTTATACCAAATAATTTATCGTGCCAAAAGATTAGATAATAACATAAAATAAGGTATAATCTTAGCTCAATAAATAAAAATATAATATTTCTCGCTAAGGGCGTAGCTTTAGTCGCGAGGAATTTAACAATAAAATTAGTTCTTCTCGGCAAAGCCGAAGCTTTAGTCGCGAGGAATTTAACTTGGGCTTTGCCCAATTTAAAGGGGACATAAAATGAAACAACTGTTTGGAACAGACGGCGTAAGAGGAAGAGCAGGGAAAAAACTAAATGCTACAACCGCGATGAGGTTGGCTATGGCTGCTGGAATTTACTTTAGAAAAAACTCAATTACAAATAAATTTTTAATAGGAAAAGACACAAGAAGAAGTGGTTATATGATAGAAAATGCCATAGTTTCAGGGCTAACAGCCGTTGGCTACGATGTAAGGCAAATCGGCCCAATGCCAACTCCAGCTATCTCTTTTTTGACTGAAGACATGAGATGTGACGCGGGTATCATGATAAGTGCGTCACATAATCCATATTTTGACAATGGAATAAAGTTTTTTGATTCATTTGGAAATAAATTGGATATTGAGGCAGAAGCCCAGATAGAAAAAATATATCATAATGACGAGCTTATCGAGGAAAATCAAAAAACAGAATTTGACATCGGAAGATCCAAAAGAGTAGATGATGTGATTGGAAGATATATCGTTCATATAAAAAATTCATTTCCAAAAGAGCTGACTTTAAAAGGAATCAGAATAGTTCTTGACACTGCCAATGGGGCTGCCTATAAAGTTGCACCTACAATTTTCTCGGAGCTAGGCGCAGATGTTGTTGTCATCAATAACACGCCAAATGGAAGCAACATAAACTTAAATTGTGGCGCAATGCATCCTGAATTATTAGGTGAAAATGTTAGAAAATTAAGGGCAGATGTTGGTTTTGCTTTTGATGGAGATGCAGATAGATTGGTGGTTGTTGATGAAAATGGCAATAGGATAGATGGCGATAAATTACTCGGAAAATTGGCAGTTTACCTAAATACTCAAAATAAGCTCAAGGGCTGTGCTATGTGCGCTACAGTTATGAGTAATAAATCACTAGAAGACTATTTAAATGAAAATGAAATATCTTTGCTTAGATCCAATGTAGGCGATAAATATGTTTTGGACATTTTAAATCAAAAAGATTTGAATTTTGGCGGAGAGCAAAGCGGGCATATCATACTCTCAGATTATGTAAAAACTGGTGATGCTCTCATCTCTTCTTTGGCGGTAATGGCTTGCTTTTTAAGTGAAAAAAAGCCAATCAGCGAACTCTTTAACCCATTTGATTTGTATCCTCAATTTCAAAAGAATTTGGCCGTTTCAAACAAAGTTCCATTAGATAAGATTGATGGTTTTCCACCATTGGTTGAAAAAATAGAAAAAGAAGGCATAAGAGTTCTTATTAGGTATTCTGGAACTGAGAATTTGCTGAGAATTTTACTTGAGGGCAAAGATGAGAAAATACTTGAAAATTATATGTCTGAAGTTTATACTTTTCTAAAAAAAGCTTTAAATGATTAAACACATCTCATCTTTTGTCTTAATCGCAATCGGCGTATTTTTGATAGACCAAAATCTAAAATCTCTATTTTTAAATGGTTTTAGATGGAACGGTGAGTATATATCTTTGATTTTAGTATTTAATAAAGGCGTAGCATTTTCAATGTTGGCATTTTTGCAAGAATATCTAAAATACATACAACTTATAATCTTTGTTTTGATAAGCATATATTTGGTGTATGAAAAAAATATCTTTTTAAAATATTCACTGCCTATTGGCATCTTGTATGGCGCAGGAATCGGTAATTTACACGATAGGTTTGTGTATGGTGGCGTAGTTGATTATATATATTGGCACAAATGGTTTGATTTTGCAGTTTTCAATTTTGCTGATGTGATGATTGACTTTGCTGTTGTTTGGATTATATTTGTGTCTTACAGGGAAAAAACAAAATGATTAAAATAGGCATTGTTGGAGTTGGCGGAGTTGGCGGATATATCGGTGCTAAACTTGTGCAAAAAGGGTTAGCTCAAGTTACTTTTTTTGCAAGAGGAGAGCATTTTAGAGCTATAAAAAAAGATGGCTTGAGAATCATAGATACAGATGAAGAGTTTACAATAAAATCAAAAAATATGATCGATACGAACAATGATAAAAGCGATGAAGTCTTTGATATTATATTTGTTTGTGTGAAAAGTTATAGTTTCGAAAAAATAGCCCCTATGATAAGCTTACATGTGAACAAAAATAGTCTAATCATCCCACTCTCAAATGGCGTTAATCATAAAGCAGAGTTAAGTAAATATATTGGCAAGGGGACAGTTTTAGATGGTTGTGTTTATGTGCTTTCAAATATAAAAGAGTATGGTGTGATTGAAAAAAAAGCTTCTGTATTTTATCTTGTTTTTGGAGATTATAAAAACAGATTTGGGCCTAAACTTCAACAATTAGCTGATATTTTGAACAAAAGTGGTTTAAAATCAAAACTAAGCCAACATGTAGAGTTTGATTGTTGGGTTAAATATCTTTTGATTTCTTCGTTTGCTACCATGACTTCGTATTATGATAAGCCATTGGGCTATATAGCAAAAGAAAAGATGAGTGAGTTAAAAGAAATACTAGATGAGATAAAATCTGTTGCAAATGCAATGGGTATAAATATCACAGAAAAAGAGATAGAAAAAACTATAAAACAGATACAAAATGTTCCATATAATTCAAAAACATCGATGCAAATAGATTTTGAAAATTCACACAAAACTGAATTTGAATCACTCACAGGATATATCGTGAAAAATGCAGAGAGTTTAGGTTTGGAAGTAAAAAATATGAAAAAAATGTATAAAAAACTCTCTAATATCCCTCTTTAAGCATATTTTATGGCATTTTTAAGTAATATCTTTGCCTAAGATTATGGTCGCGTAGCTCAGTTGGTAGAGCACTACCTTGACATGGTAGTGGTCGTTGGTTCAAGTCCAATCGTGGCCACCATATCGAACTCTTAAAGTATGAGAGTTCACAACAAGGAATAATATGCAAAACGAAGTCATAGCCTATAGAGATGGCGAGACTCTTCTAGACACACAAACTGCTGCTTCACAAGATTTTAGTGATTTCCAAAAAGTTTTATTTGACAATTCTGATGATGCACTTGAAGTCATAAGACACTCAACGGCGCATATGATGGCGCAAGCTATCAAAGAGTTGTACCCTGACGCTAAATTTTTTGTAGGACCAGTTATCGAAGACGGTTTTTATTATGATTTTAGAGTAGATGAAAAGATTAGTGATAGTGATTTAAAAACGATAGAAAAAAAGATGCAAGAGATTGCGAAAAGAAAACTTCCGATTACAAAAACTTGTACGACAAAAAAAGAAGCTGTTGTGCATTTTGGGGATGATGATTTAAAGCAAGAAGTTTTTTTAAGAATCCCAGATGGCGAAGTATCTACTTATAAGCAAGGCGATTTTGAAGATTTGTGTCGAGGTCCACATGTGCCAAATACAAGATATTTAAGATTTTTTAAACTTATAAGAGTAGCTGGTGCATATCTTGGTGGCGATGAAAAAAGAGAGATGCTCACAAGAATATACGGTACAGCTTTTGCAGACAAAAAGAGCCTCATGGAATATAGCAAGATGATAGAAGAGGCTAAAAAAAGAGACCACCGAAAACTCGGAAAAGAGTTAAAGCTTTTTACATTTGACGAAGAGGTGGGAGCTGGTCTTCCTATTTGGTTGCCAAATGGTGCAAGATTAAGAAGCAGGCTAGAGCATCTTTTGTTTAAAGCACACAGATTAAGAGGGTATGAGCCAGTAAGAGGTCCTGAAATCTTAAAAAGTGATGCTTGGAAAGTAAGTGGACATTATGATAATTATGGTGAAAATATGTATTTCACCGTTATTGATGATGCGGAATATGGCATAAAACCTATGAATTGTCTTGGTCACATAAAAGTTTATCAAGATGAGGTCAGAAGTTACAGAGATTTACCTTTAAAGTTTTTTGAATACGGCGTAGTCCATAGGCATGAGATGAGCGGTGTACTGCACGGGCTTTTCAGAGTTCGTGAATTTACACAAGATGATGCACATATTTTTTGTACACCTGAACAGATAAAAGAAAATGTTTTAGAGATACTTGATTTCGTCGATACTATTATGAGTGCTTTTGGGTTTGAGTATGAGATGGAAATCTCAACAAAACCAGAAAAAGCCATAGGTGATGATGCGTATTGGGAAGCTGCTACAAAAGGCTTAAAAGATGCGTTAGATGGCAATGGCATAAAATACGGTATAGACGAGGGTGGCGGTGCATTTTATGGCCCTAAGATAGATATAAAAATCACAGATGCGTTGAAGCGAAAATGGCAGTGCGGAACTATACAAGTGGATTTTAATTTGCCTGAAAGATTTGATCTTGCATATGTGGATGCAGATAATGAGCATAAAAGACCTGTTATGCTTCATCGTGCGATATTGGGTTCCTTTGAGAGATTTATCGGTATTTTGATAGAACATACAGCGGGTGAGTTGCCATTTTTCATAGCCCCTACTCAAGCTGTTATCGTTCCTATATCTGATGCTCACCATGCGTATGCAAAAAAATTGCACGAGATTTTGTTGGACGAGGGGATAGATACAGAAATTTCAGCTAAAAACGAGAGTTTAAATAAGAGAATAAGAAATGCTGAAAAGATGAAAGTTCCGATGATTTTAGTCGTAGGTGATGAAGAAATTGAAAAGAATAGCGTTGCCTTAAGGGATAGAAGAGAAAGAATACAGTACAATCTTAGTATTGACGAATTAAAAACAAAAATGAAGGAGAAACTTAGTGAGGTACACTTTTGAGTAAAAGCAAAGAAGTAATGCTCAATGACGACATAAGAGCAAGCGAAGTTAGGTGTTTAGGTGATGATGGCACACAATACGGTGTCATTTCTAGAAATAAAGCCCTAGCGACCGCTGAAGGTTTAGGCTTAGATTTGGTTTTGATTGCCCCCGATGCTAAACCACCTGTTTGTAAGATTATGGACTACGGTAAATTTAGATATCAGCAAGTAAAGAAGCAAAAAGAAGCAAAAAAGAAGCAAAAAACTATCGAAGTTAAAGAGATTAAACTCTCTATTAAAATCGCACAAAATGATATAAATTATAAACTTAAGCATGCTAGAGAATTTTTAAAAGAAGGAAAGCATGTAAAATTTAGAGTATTTTTAAGAGGCAGAGAGATGTCAAATCCAAATGCCGGAAAAGAAGTGCTCGAGCGAATTTGGCCTATGGTTGAAGACCTAGGAGATAGAGATAAGCCTCCTATGTTTGAAGGGCGTTATGTAAATATGCTCGTTGTTCCAAAGAAATAGCCAAAAATTATATTGTTTTAAGTGATTTTAAGCTAAAATTGTCAGCTTATAAAAAAGATAGAGATATCTTTAAAATATAAAGGGAGAAAGTATGCCGAAAATGAAAACGGTACGCGGTGCAGCTAAGCGCTTTAAAGCTAGAAAGAATAGGATTAAAAGAGGCTCAGCCTACAGAAGTCATATACTTACTAAAAAGCCTACGAAAAGAATGCGTGGACTTAAAGAAGCACAAACTGTAGATAGCCGTGATGTATCATCTGTAAAATTGATGCTAGGTATGAAGTAGAAAGTTTTAACAAAAAGTTAATAAAAAATCATTGCGATTTTCCCCTCAAAATACGAGGGCAAGTTCCCAAAAGGGACACCAATATAAGGTCAAGGAGACATAAATGGCAAGAGTAAAAACTGGTGTTGTTAGAAGAAGAAGACACAAGAAAATACTTAAATTAGCAAAAGGTTTCTACAGCGGTAGAAGAAAACATTTTAGAAAAGCGAAAGAGCAGTTAGAAAGAAGTCTAGTCTATGCCTACAGAGATAGAAAAAACAAAAAAAGAGATTTTAGAAAACTTTGGATCATAAGAATCAACGCTGCATGTAGATTAAATGGTATTAGTTACTCTCGCTTCATAAATGCTTTAAATAAAGCAAATATACAATTAGATAGAAAAATTTTAGCAGATATGGCCATGAATGACCCAGAAGCATTCAAAGTCGTAGTAAACCAAGCTAAAGCCGCACTTTAAATCACACACACCTGACCTCTTCTAAGGGGTCAGGGCTTGAATTTTGAATTTTATTTTGCTATACTTGATGGCAAAGGAATTTGTTATGTCAAGAAAAGCAAGAATTGAATCCGCAGGTTTTCACCATATATACAATCGTGGTGTCGAAAAAAGATTGATTTTCAAAGATGACTTAGATAAAGATAAATTTTTAGATATACTTGATGAAACTTCGATGCTTTATGGATTTACAATCCATGCTTATGCTCTTATGGACAACCATTATCACATACTTTTAGAAAATACAGAAGAAAATCTCTCAAGTGGCATGAGGCAGATAAATGCTAAATATGCACAATACTTCAATAAAAAATACAAAAGAATAGGGCACCTATGGCAAGATAGATTTAAGTCTTGGTATGTATTTGATGATAATTATCTTTTTACACTTTTTAAATATATAGAATATAATCCTGTAAAAGCCAAAATAACTAAAGAAATAGGCGAGTACAAGTACACTATCTCTTATGATATTAAAACAAGCAAGCTAAAAGAGTGTATGGAAAAGACATTTGTCTTAGAGTGGTACAGTACCTCTAGAGATATATTGGATATGATAAACTTAAAAGTTACAAAGCTTGATATTGCAAAGATGGATAGGTTTAAAAAGGAAGTCACGAGTTACAAAAAAGATCCAAGGAAAGTAGAGAAAAATAAAAATATATCAAATTACTTTAATAATAATCTAACAAAAAATGAAAGAAATCAACAGATATTGCAGGCATATAAAGATAGTTTTTCACAAAGTGAAATTGCAAAGTTTTTAGATTTATCAATCTCTTCAATATCAAAAATTATAAAAATTCAAAATTCAACCCCTGACCCCTAAAACTAAAAGAGGTGAGGGGTTGAAATTTTGTTTTTATTTATATTTGTTTAAAACGCTTTCTTTTGGATAGAAAAATATAGTTTTTCTTAAGACTGATATACCAGCTTTGTCATCTACTGCATATGCTTTTACCACTATTGGAATTGGGGTGTCTTTTTTATCGGTATTAATTAGTCTCTTGGTTGTTTTTAATATAACAACTTTTTTTATCTCTTTTCTGCCTTTTAGCATAAAAGGTTTTTTAGGTTTAATCACTTGTATATCTTTATTATTTATCTCAAAATAATATTTATGGTCTTTAGAGTCAGTATTATGAAATAGAAATGTATATGCATTTTCTACTGATTTACCACCGTCTTTTATCTTATATAGTTGAGAGGTTCTGTTTATATTAAGAAGCATTTTCTCTTTTGTGCTACCCATCCACATGAGACCTATAAAAGCCAGCGTAAGTGCGACACCATATGCAACTGTTCTAAGTCTTATATATTGAGTCTTCTTCCCATGTTCTGCTGTGCTAGAACTTGTCCATTTTATCAATGGCTCTTTGCCGAGTTTTCCCATAACAGGAACGCACGCATCTGCGCATTCTAAACAGTTTATGCACTCTAGCTGCATCCCTTTTCGGATATCTATATGCGTTGGGCATACTCTTACACATGCTTCACAGCCAGTACAGTCATCATCCTCATCTGGTGGTTTGCTCCAAAGTTTTTTCCCGTGTTCATCATATATTTTTCCACCTCTTTGCTCACTGTATATAGGCTGGATTGTATCATCATCAAACATGACAGATTGAACTCTTGCATATGGGCAGATATATACACAAAAGTTTTCTTTTAGCATGATAACATCATAGATGAGAAAAAGTGTAATTCCACCCAAAAAACTTAAAAATACAGTATGGTTAGTAGGATCTAATAAATATTTAAAATAATCCTCTGGTGGAACAAAATACCATATAAAATCTGAAGCAGCTATAAAAGCCAAAATCGACCACATCAATATAGCTATAATTTTTTGGAAATACATACCTTTTTTTGTTTTGGCTTGTTTATTGTTGATATTTCTTCTAAGTCCAAAAAGTTTTGTCTGCAAGAGATCCCTGTATATAGTCCTAAAGATGGTTTGAGGACATGCCCAGCCACACCAAACTCTTCCTCCAAGCGTCGTCATAAAGAATACGCCCAAAAATAGAAGTATCAATATAAAAGGCATAAGATATAACTCTTGCATGTCAAATGATACAAAAAGTAAATTTAATTGCTTATGATCAAAATTTAATAAAAACAGATGATTTCCATTTACTCTAATGAAAGGTAATACTAAAGCAAATATAGTGATGATAGCAAATGTTATGTATCTTTTTTTTCTGTGTATTGGTGATTGGTTACTGATATCGCAAGCCATTGTTATTTCCGTCCTTTTTTATTATATTACACTGCTGTGTTGCAGCGTTAGTTTTCTTAAAATCTTTTTTTTGCAGCAGCTTAGTTCTTGTTTTAACAAGATCTTTTAAGCCTCTAGAATTTATATAATCTTTCAGTGAGCTTCTGCTCACATGCAACAACCTAGAAATTTCATTTACAGAGCAATTTTTTTCAAGGTAATCTATGATTTCTAACCTATAGATGTCAAATTTTGATTTAGACATTCTTCCTTTTGGCCTACCTTGGGTAATTGTTTTGTTCATATCGGCAGAAATATCATTTTCCTTCATGAGTATAGAAAATATCTCAATCGCTTTTGTATTTTTTGTTATTTTCATATTTATATTTGTAATATAAACACAAATAGAACGCTCAAAAAGACAGTTAAAAATCTTGATTAAATCTTCCGTATTGTTTGAAAATGTTGAGAGAGAATGTATCAAGATATTATCATTATCTCTTAGAGACCT
Organism: Campylobacteraceae bacterium; assembly: GCA_027040375.1. Classification (GTDB taxonomy): domain Bacteria; phylum Campylobacterota; class Campylobacteria; order Campylobacterales; family Sulfurospirillaceae; genus JAADIZ01. The sequence goes on along the minus strand of JALUMJ010000045.1, from coordinate 3,501 downwards.
AAGAAAACCTTTTAGCTCATTTTTAGTCTCAAGTCTATCATTGATTCCTGAATTGTCAATTTCAGTAGAATTAATATCTAGTTCATTTTGATGTGCATACCTAAAAATATGTTTTTGTTGTTGTATTACATTTGTTTTGGTATCTTTTGCTCTTAAGAGAATAGTATTCATAAATGTCACCTTTTTGTTACTCGAAATTATATAACTATTGGCGAATAAAGTCAAGCAAATTTTGCTTTAAATCGTCATTAATGTATTTTTCGTATTATTATGATATAATACACGCCAATTTTAAAAGAAAGGTGGTGAAGAGTATGCCAGGGATTAAAGTTCATCCTAACGATTCTTTTGAAGAAGCTTATAGAAAATTTAAAAAACAAATTGACCGTAACCTTATCGTAACGGAAGCGAGAGCTAGAAGATTTTTTGAAACTGCGACTGAAAAGCGTAAGAAGCAAAAAATTAGTGCTCGTAAAAAAATGTTAAAAAGATTATATATGCTTCGTAGATACGAATCAAGACTCTAAAACACTTAAGGCCAAGAACTTTCTTGGCCTTTTTTTATCTATTTTATAATAACTTTCCCAAGCTTTAACTAACATTTAGCAAATCTTTGTATAATATCAAATCTCACATGTAAGGAGATTCGATGGAAAAAAAGCTAACAGTTATAGAAACTGCCGAGTTACTTGGCGTTAGTAAAGAAGCTATATATAACCGCATACGAAGAGGCTCTCTCACAACTGTGATTGAAAACGGTATAAAACTTGTTGTGCTAACAGATGAGGTCAAAAAAAGCTCATCTAGAAAGTCAAATAACAATGTAAGTGACGCTTATATCCAACTTTTAAAAGATGAGATGAAAGAATTGAAAGATAGAAACAGAGCGTTAGAAGCAGATAAAGACAAGCTTGTCCAAGAAAAAGAAAAACTCCTTATAAAATCCAAAGAAGAAATTGAAAAAATATATAAACAAAGAGATGAGCACATAAAAGCCATACTAACCCTTGCGTCAAGTGGAGCAATAGAGCATAAAAAAATAAAAAAAGAAGAAATTTTTGTGCATGAAGAAGACGCGATAGATATAGATATCGAATCAGATAATTCGCAAACAAAAGGAATCGTTGAAACATACAGCGACTGGCAAGATCTTAGGGATTATCTAAAACAAAAAGGATACTCTAAAAAAGAGAAAAAGGCTATAAAGAAAAAATTTATAAAACAAAAGGAAGCATGATGGCAAAAGAACACAGTTTTGATATAACAGCGGAGATAGATAAGCAAGAGCTTAAAAATGCAATAGAACAAGCAAAAAAAGAGATAACAAATAGGTATGATTTTAGAGGATTAGTCGCAGATGTTGATTATAATGAAAATGCAAAAACTATCTTTTTGACAACTACAAGTGACAATAAAGCAGATGCTATGTTTGATATTTTAATCTCAAAAGTGATAAAAAGAGGTATATCTTCTAAGGCACTAAAAGAGATTAAAAGAGATAGCGTTGGTGGTGGAAATACAAAAGTAACAGTTAACATTAACGACACTATCTCAAAAGATGATGCTAGAAAGATAGTAAAAGAGATTAAAGATTTGAAATTAAAAGTTCAAGCATCTATCCGTGGTGAAGAAGTAAGGGTTGTTGGAAAATCGATAGATGACTTGCAAACAGCCATAGCTGCCATAAAGCAAAGAGATTTAGAAATTCCTTTGAACTTTGCAAATATGAAATAGATGGAAGAAATTGTACCAGATTTGATTGAACAAGTGCCGATTATAAAAGGCACTAAATGTAAGATAATATTATTGCTGTTATACATTTTTATATCCTATGCTCCGACATTGATTGGATTGATACTTTGGTACATGTACGATTTTTTCATAGCTATTTCTTTTTTTCTGTTTTTTACGCTTTGTATGGGTGTGCTTATATCAAAGATGAGGCTATTTTCATTGCCAATAACTCAAAGAGAGATGAGTTACACAAATCTGCAAGTTGCAAAGTGGTTTATAAATAAAAATATTTTTTACTGCATGTAAGGTTGTAAAATGGTTGAAAACTTTTCTATTCTTTCAAGTGCTATCTTGTTTATGTTTGTGCTAGATCCTTTTGGGAATGTTCCTTTGGTTCTAAGTATATTGAAAAATGTTGATGAAAAAAGAAAGAAAATTATAATAGTGCGAGAAATGCTATTTGGTTTAGCAATTTTGTTATTCTTTTTCTTTTTTGGAAAATCATTTTTAAATATCTTTCATCTAGAAACAGAAGCAGTAACAATCGCAGGAGCAGTTATATTTTTCGTAATTGCCTTGAGGATGATTTTTCCTGGGAATGAAGGCAATTCTGCTTTATTTGGTTCAAGTGAAGAGCCATTTATGGTGCCAATCGCCATACCTATGATAGCGGGCCCATCTGCGCTAGCTACACTCTTACTTATGACTAAGGCATATTCACCAAATCTGCATTGGGAGCTTTTTGCTTCAGTGGTTTTGGCTTGGTTTATATCGTCTTGCATATTGTACTTATCCCCATTTTTATATAAAGTGTTGAGACAAAAAGGACTAAATGCATTGGAAAAATTGATGGGAATGTTACTTTTGATGATGGCAGTTCAAATGTTTATAGATGGCATAAGAGAGTTATTTCATCTATAAAAATAGTCAGGGCTTGTTTGTGATATAATAAATTAAAATAAAAAACCAAGGATTACCAATGATTGATATACTTAATAATTTACAATACCTAACAGGGATATTAACAGTTACTACTATTGCGATATTTATGGCGATAAGTCCCGGAGCTGATTTTGTAATGATAACCAAAAACAGTATATTTTCCTCTCGCAAGGCAGGATTATTCTCTGCTTTGGGTATAAGTTTGGCTATTTGGGTTCATGTAGCGTATTGCATCGCTGGACTTGCTATCATCATCTCACAATCAATAATCCTTTTTTCTATAGTTAAGTATTTGGGTGGCGCATATTTGATTTATATAGGCTGGAAGACTTTTAACTCCAATTCATTGATAGATACTGATGTCAAAGGGCAAAAACAAAGCTTATCTGATTTTGCTGCATTCAAGATTGGCTTTATTACAAATGCTCTAAATCCCAAAACTACAATTTTTTTCTTGAGTATATTCACACAAGTTGTCAAGCCTGATACCCCGATTTGGATTCAGCTTATATATGGAGCTATTATATCCTTGGCACATCTGCTATGGTTTGGCACAGTAGCTATTTTCTTTACTCATCTGCCATTGTTAAAAAAGTTTGATAGATACAAAAAAGTCATCGAAAAAGTTGTTGGAAGTGTTTTGATAGGCTTTGGCTTTAAAGTTGCAACAAGTAGCAATAATTAAATAACCACAAGTTAGGGTCAGGGCTTGAATTTTGAATTTATTTAAATTTAAAATTCAAGCCCTTTGCAATATTCCCGATTTATTGTAATCGGAAATATTGATATTTATTTATCAAAAAGCATCTGCTTTTGATTTTTGGG
>JALUMJ010000044.1 GCA_027040375.1 Campylobacteraceae bacterium | reverse complement strand
AAGTGCCTTAGTTTTAATTTTTTCCCAAGTGCGGTGTATTTTTTGGTGAGTTTATCTATCGCTTCTACTCCACTTGAGTCCATCACTCTAGTATTTGTAAAGTCGATTACGACATTTTTTGGATCATTTTTTATGTTAAAAATATCATTTAAAAATTGTGTTGCTGAGCCGAAAAATAGAGGTCCATTTAGCTCATAAACTTTTGTTCCGTCTTCTTCTATTTCTACTCTTTTTGTCAATCTTGCTTGCTGATATGCAAAAACAAGTGCAGATATGATAACTCCAGCGATAACAGCAATCGCTAAATCTTCAAAGATAGTTATGATGGTCACGGTCAAAAGTATAAAAGCATCAGTTTTTGGCATCTTTTTGAGCCTATCTACACTAGCCCACTCAAAAGTTTCGATTGAAACCATAAACATGATACCAACTAAAACAGCTATTGGGATGATGCCTATTATATCCGAGAGTGAAACCACAAATGTTATAAGCAGTATTGCAGCCGTGGCACTTGAGAGTCTAGTGAGACCACCTGAGGTAAAATTGATGATGGATTGACCTATCATCGCACATCCTGCCATGCCTCCGAAAAAGCCACAAGCTGTATTTCCAACTCCTTGGGCTATACACTCTTTGTTGCCACTTCCTCTCTTGCCGCTCATCTCATCTAAAACAGAAAGTGTCAAGAGGGATTCTATGAGTCCTACTAAAGCTAAGATGACAGAATATGGAAGTATTGTTATAAAAGTATCGAGATTAAAAGGAGCGTTCGGGATAGAAAATTTTGGTAATCCGCCACTTATATTTCCTAAATCAGAAACGGTTTTTGTGTCCATGTGAAAAAAATAAGCTACAAGCGTAAGTGCGATAATCGCCACAAGACCAGCTGGAACTACTTTTGTTTTCTTTGGTAAAAAGTACATGATGAGCATCGTGATAATAACCAAAATATACATACTAAGATTTGCATCTTTGAAAAATTGAAATTGACTCATAGCGATAACAACTGCCAAACCATTTACAAAACCAAATATAGCAGGTTGAGGTACAAATCTGATAAATTTTCCAAGTTTTGCTACGCCGATTGCGATTTGTATAAGTCCTGTTAATATCGTAGCCCACAAAACATATTCTAACCCGTGAGTTTGTGCGAGTGAAACCATCACAACAACCATGGAACCAGTCGCCCCACTTATCATGCCAGGTTTTCCACCAACAAAAGCAGTAACTAAACCTAATATAAAAGCAGTATAAAGCCCAACCAATGGACTAAAACCAGCAACCAAAGCAAAAGCTATGGCTTCTGGCACGAGTGCAACAGCCACAACAGTGCCCGAGAGTAGATCATTTTTAGTGTTTGAAGAATCATAATTTCTAAGTGTAAACATTTAGTTCCTAATTTTTATATCTTGTAGATTTTGAAGTTTGCGATTTTATCTAAAAGTATGTTAAATGATGATAAATTTGCTATAATAACAAAATCAAAAATAGGAATCAAATATGACACTTACTCTAAATTCACCGCTTGATATGCACCTACATGTAAGAGATAATGACATGCTAAAAACAGTAGCACCTCTTAGCTCTAACAGTTTTGCAAGTGCAATAATTATGCCAAATCTTGTGCCCCCAGTTACAACTATAAAAGCTTTGCAAGAGTATAAGCAAAGGATTATTCGCTCTACATGTAGAGATAATTTTACGCCACTTATGACGCTATTTTTTAAGAGTGATTATAGCTATGAGTTTTTAAAAGAGGCAAAAAAATATATAGCTGCATTAAAGCTCTATCCATCAGGTATCACCACAAATTCCGAGGGCGGTGTGAGTAGCATGGATATAGACGGTCTTAAAGATACATTTGAAGCGATGAGTGAGCTTGAGATTCCTCTGCTAGTTCATGGCGAGACAAATGGTTTTGTGATGGATAGAGAAAAAGAGTTTAGCTCTGTCTATGAGCAATTTGCCAAAAATTTTCCAAAACTAAAAATCGTGATGGAGCATATCACAACCAAACACAGTGCATCACTGCTTGATAAATATGAAAATCTATATGCTACGATTACTCTGCATCATTTGTATATCACACTTGATGATGTAGCTGGAGGTATGTTAAGTCCGCATCTTTTTTGCAAGCCGATAGCAAAAAGACCCGAAGATAGAGAAGCACTTTTGAAGCTTGCCTTGTCGGCCAATCCGAAAGTTATGTTTGGTAGTGATTCCGCTCCGCATCCACAAGACAAAAAAGAGTGTTGCGGTTGTGCAGCTGGTGTATTTACGGCACCAATTGCTCTTCAAGCACTTGCCCAGCTTTTTGAAAGGCATGGTAAATTGAAAAACTTGCAAGCATTTGTGAGTGATAATGCACAAAAGATTTATAATTTTAAGCCCATAGATAAAAAAGTGACCCTAGAAAAAAAAGAGTTTATCGTGCCAAATTCTTATGGAAGCGTTGTACCGATGTTTGCTGGAGAGAAATTGCTTTGGAGCATAAAGAATGCCTTATAAAATTTTAGCATTAGAAGACAATAAATTGCTTTTAGCTACCCTCGAAGAGTTTTTAAGCGATAATGGATATATCGTAAAAACTGCGATGCGTGGCGAAAAGGCTCTTGAGCTATCATATGAAGAAGATTTTGATTTGTATCTTTTGGATGTTAAAGTTCCAGATATTAGTGGATTTGAATTTTTAAAACAGATGCGAGAATATGGAGATAATACGCCAGCAATTTTTCTTACATCACTTAGAGATAAAGAAAGTTTGGGAAAAGGTTTTGAGCTTGGAGGTGACGATTATATCAAAAAACCTTTTGATTTGGATGAGCTTTTGTTTCGTGTAAAAGCCGTGCTTTTAAGAAAAGTAGGTAATGAAAAGTCTCTAAAGATTAATGAACATTTTATTTTAGATATGAAAAGAAAAAGATTATTAAAAGACGATGTGGATGTAAATATAAATTTAAAAGATTTTCAACTTTTAAAACTGCTAGTTAGAGATGTTGGAAAAGTTGTAACGACAGAAATGATTGTGGAAAAACTTTGGAAAAACGAGGAAGCAAACATAGGCTCAATTCGAGTTTACATAACGAATTTAAAAAAAATATTTGGTAAAGATTCTATTGTAAATATAAGAGGAGTTGGATATAAATTTGAAGGATGATGGAGCAAAACTTCTTTTTTTAAATACAATTTTCACCTGTTTTTTTATTAGTTTTGTGGTATTTATTGTTTTTGTGATAGTTAGTTTAAAAGTTTCACTTATGATGAAATCAATAATATTTTTAATTTTTATTATGGTAACCATACTTTTTACATACTTTTTATCTAAGTTTTTACTCCATCGTTTATTTGAAACAAATAAACTTTTGGATTTGCTTCTAAAAGATACACTTCATGAGCTAAATATTCCATTGGCTGTGATAAAAGCAAATACTCAAATGCTAAGATTAAAAATGAAAAATCCAAAAGATTTAAATAAATTACAAAGAATA
>JALUMJ010000043.1 GCA_027040375.1 Campylobacteraceae bacterium | reverse complement strand
ATTAATATCTTTTTAAATCAACCAAAAAGGAGAAGACATGAAATATCAAATTGGTAAAATTTGTAGAAATGTTGCATTTGCATCTTGTTTAGTAGCTGGATTTGCGGTAAATTCTACGGCTAGTAGTATGAGCTACATACACTTTTTAATTCCTGGAGGAGCTGGTGGAGGCTGGGATGGAACGGCTAGAGGTGTTGGAGAAGCTCTTACAAAATCAGGTTTAGTTAAAAAAGCTTCATATGAAAATATGTCAGGTGGTGGTGGTGGAAAAGCTATCGCTTACATCATAAAAACCGCTGCTAAACAAAAAAACACGATGATGGTCAACTCAACTCCCATTGTCATCAGATCACTACAAGGGGTTTTTCCTCAATCTTTTCGTGATTTGACACTTATAGCCTCTGTTATTGCGGATTATCAAGTTTTAGTTGTTCGTCCTGATTCTAAATACAAAAATTGGAAAGACTTACTAAAAGCTTTTAAAGCAAATCCAAAAAAAGTAAAAGTTGCTGGTGGAAGCTCAAGAGGAAGTATGGATCATCTAGTAGCTGCACAAATTTTTCAAGCAGCTGGAGGAGATCCAAAATCTGTAAAATATGTTCCTTATGACGCTGGAGGAAAAGCATTGGCCGGATTATTGACTGGTGAAGTAGATGTACTTTCAACAGGACTTGGCGAAGTTTTAGAAAAACATAAAAAAGGACAAGTTCGAATCATAGGTGTCACTTCAAAAAAACCATTTGAGGGAATTCCATCATTTATCAGCATGGGTACAAATGCTTACTTTGCAAATTGGAGAGGATTTTTCGGAGCTCCAAATTTGAGTAAAAAAAGAGTTGCTGCTTTGCAAGCTGTTTTGAAAAAAATGTATTCAACTCCACAGTGGGAAGTAGTAAGAGCTAGAAACGGATGGACAAATTTGTATCAGCCTGGAGCAAAATTTAAATCTTTCTTAGAAGATCAAGAAAAGACTATCGGTTCTTTGATGAAAGAGATGGGATTTTTATAAAATTTATAAAAAAGGAGGGGTCACACTCTCCTTTTAAAAAAATTAGGAGGATTTGATGGTAAAAAGTCGTATTGGGGCACTGTTTTTTTTTCTATTTTCTGCGTTTTATTTTTACAAATCATTTGATATTCACCTACTAAATAGTACGCTCTCAGATGTGATGACTGCTAGGACTTTCCCTTACTACTTGGGTATTTTGGGTATGTTAATTTCCGCATTGATTTTAATTTTTTCATTTATAAAAATTGACAAAGAAGATTTGTTTGACATGGAAAAGTTAAGAACATATGATTATAAAAAGGGTGTTTATCTTGTATTTGCTATGCTTTTTTATGGCTATACTATAAGAAGTCTAGGTTTTGTTATATCAACTATCATATTTTTGATGATTGGCTTTCGCGTACTTGAAGAAAAAAGCTGGAAAGTGATACTTTTTACATCTTTTGGCATAAGCATTGCTTTTTGGTTACTACTGACACAGCTTTTAGGTATCTATATAGAAAATGGAGTTATATTTGAATACTTTTTAGGAGCGCAATCATGATGCACGGAATTTGGCTAGGAGTCACAACGGCACTCTCAGGATACAATATTTTTATGGTGGGTATTGGAGCATTTGCAGGTACTTTTATCGGGATGCTTCCTGGTCTTGGACCAATCTCAGCCATCGCTTTGATGATTCCTGTAACTTACGGAATGGATCCTTCATCTGCTTTGATTTTGATAGCCGGGGTATATTATGGTGCAATATTTGGTGGCTCAACTTCTTCTATCCTTATAAACGCTCCAGGAGTTGCTGGAACTGTTGCGACTGCATTTGATGGTTATCCTATGGCAAGGCAAGGTCACGCAGGAAAAGCTCTGGCGATAGCAGCATATGCCTCTTTTTCAGGAGGAACGATAGCCGCTATATTTTTGCTTTTTGCGGCTCCTGCACTTGCTAAAGTATCGCTTAGTTTTCAATCTTCTGATTATTTTGCACTAATGGTTTTAGGTTTGACTGCTGTTGCAGCATTTGCAGGAAAAGGAAAGTTTTTGAAAGCTGCAATCATGACTATATTTGGTTTAATGCTTGCAACTGTTGGAACAGATGCGGATTCGGGAGTATCAAGATATACTTTTGGCAATCTAAACCTCATTGATGGTATCAGTTTTTTACTTTTAGCAATGGCATCTTTTGCACTTTCAGAAGCTTTAATGAATATAATAGAAAACCAAAAAATGACAAAAGAAGAGAAAGAAGCGCTAAAGAAAGAGATAGGAAGTCTCAAGGTCAGCAAGGAGGAGCTAAAAATTATAGCTCCTGTTATCGGCAGATCCTCAATCCTTGGTTTTTTCGTGGGCGTTTTACCAGGGGCTGGAGCGACTATCGCTTCATTTTTGGCATATGGCATGGAGCGCAGCATTGCAGATGTTAAAGAAAAATTAAAATTTGGAAAAGGAAGTTTAAGAGGACTTGCAGCACCTGAGAGTGCAAATAATGCAGCGTGTTCTGGCTCGTTTGTGCCTCTTTTGACTCTTGGGATTCCAGGGAGCGGAACAACAGCGGTTATATTGGGGGCTTTAATATCTTATGGCATACAACCAGGCCCGACACTTTACACTGAGCAACCTGCTCTTTTTTGGTCGGTTATTGTATCCATGTATATAGGAAATATTATACTTTTGGTTTTAAATTTACCGCTCATCCCGTATATCGCGAAACTTTTAGCAACTCCAAAACAGATACTCTTGCCTTTGGTTATGTTCTTTTCACTCGTAGGTGTCTATCTTGTCACATTTAACACTTTTGATATATATATGATGGTATTATTTTCTATCATAGCCGTATTTTTAAGAATCATAGATTATCCTATGGCTCCCATGATTTTAGGATTTATCCTTGGTGGCATGATGGAAAACAATCTTCGTCGTGCACTTACTATAAGCGATGGTTCACTTAGTTTTTTATGGCAAAGACCGATAACAACTACTATATTGGTTGTTACTGTTATCATGCTTATTTGGCCATTGATAACTCAACTAATTTCAGGTAAAATGGAGCCTAGCGAAGAAAAATAAGGCAAAAAAAGATGGATGATTTTAGTGATTTTACTATTCTTTATGTAGAAGACGACAAAGGAGTAAGAGAGGTAAATACAAGAATCTTATCAAGAATGTTCAAAGAGGTATATGAAGCAAAAGATGGGTTAGAAGGATATGCTTTATACTTAGAAAAGAAACCACACATAATCTTGAGCGACATAAAGATGCCCAACATGGATGGGATTGAGTTAGCAAAGAAAATAAGGCAAAAAGACACAAATACTAAGATTATAATATCAACAGCATTTAGCGATGAAAAATACCTACTAGACGCTGTTGAGCTTGGGCTTGAGCGATACATTGTAAAACCTCTTACAAAAAGAAATCTCATCCCTGCCCTGAAAAAAGCCATATTAAATATAAAAAATGAAAACCAACTGCATTTTGATGATAATTTTTATTATGATT
>JALUMJ010000042.1:2933-12931 GCA_027040375.1 Campylobacteraceae bacterium | reverse complement strand
TTTATCCTTCTGCATCTATGCTTTTTTTGATAGCACTATATAAAGATTTTGGACTAAATTCTCTTATCTGGCTTTTTATCATCGTCTCTTCTGCTGATATCGGTGCCTATGTTGTTGGTAAAAGTATAGGAAAGACTTCTTTTTCGCTAACTTCTCCAAACAAAACTTGGGAAGGAGTGGTAGGAGGAATCTTGATGGCTACTATCTTGGGAACGCTATTTGGTTTAACTAGCGTTAATCTTTTTTCTTCTTTGCTTGTTTCGTTTTTAGTCTCTTTATCGTCCGTTTGGGGTGATCTTTTTGAGAGTTATTTAAAAAGAGAAGCAGGAGTAAAAGACAGCGGAGATATATTTCCAGGACACGGTGGTATGCTTGATAGGAGCGATGGGTACATGTTTGCTTCGATTATAATGCTAGTTTTACTTCGTGGATTGTTATAAATGGTTATTTTAGGCTCGACTGGTTCCATCGGCGTAAATACTCTTAAAGTTGCAAAAAGATTTGATTTGGGCGTAGAAACTTTGGTTGCTGGAAAAAATATAAAGTTATTAAACGAGCAAATCAAAGAATTTCACCCCAAAATCGTATGTATCGCAGATAAAAAACAAATCAGTGAAGTAAAACATAAAAAAGTTTTGTATGGTAGTGACGGTATTTTAGAAGCAATCGAACAAAGTAAAAGTGATTTGGTCGTCAATGCACTTGTTGGTTTTGCTGGTCTTTCTCCATCTGTCTTGACACAAAAACTTGGCAAAAGACTAGCTTTGGCAAATAAAGAATCTTTAGTGGTAGCTGGAAATTTACTCCAAACTTCAAAAATCATCCCGATAGACAGTGAGCATTTTGGCTTATGGTATTTGCTGCAAAACAAGCCTATAAGTTCGATGACTATAACAGCTAGCGGAGGAGCTTTTAGAGACACTCCTTTAGAAAAATTATCTAAGATGAGTTCAGCCGAGGCTCTAAATCACCCAAATTGGAAAATGGGCAGAAAAATCACGATAGATAGCGCTACGATGACAAATAAAGTATTTGAGCTTTTAGAAGCAAGATGGTTGTACGATTGCGAAAAAGTAGATGCATTGATAGAGACCAAATCAATCATACATGCCATGATAAATTTTAAAGATGGGAGTACAACTGCTCACATAGCAAATGCTGATATGAAGCTTCCTATATCTTTTGCATTGATGGGCAAAGTGCAAGAAGAGATACTTCCACATGTGGACTTGGTTGAGGTTGGAAATCTGCAATTCAAAGAGATAAGGCAGGAGCGATATCCGATATGGGAGATAAGAGAAGATATCCTTAAAAATCCACAAAGAGGTGTAGTGCTAAATGCTGCAAACGAGATAAGCGTGGAGAGATTTTTGAATAACGAGATAAATATCCTAGAAGTTGCAAAGATAAACAAAAAAGCATATAAAAAATTTAGCGATATTTTACCAAAAAATTTAGATGATATTTTTGAGATTGATAAAGAAGTAAGAAAATTTTGTAGTTAGCAAATTTTTAGTCAAACTATTTCGTGAGACTCAGACTAACAGGAGGATTTGTCTCTAAGAAATAGTTTGACTAAAAATTTGCTAACAAAAAGGGGTTTTATGAGTAAGACAGATTATAAGTTTCGCTTGAAAGATAGCATTATTGGTTTACAGTTTTTGTTTGTGGCATTTGGTGCTTTGGTTTTGGTTCCGATTTTAACGGGTTTGGATTCAAATGTTGCTCTTTTTACAGCGGGTATTGGAACACTTTTATTTCAAGTGATAAATAGAAAAGCGGTTCCACCTATATTTTTGGCGTCTTCTTTTGCCTTTATTGCTCCTATTATCTATGGTGTAAAAACTTGGGGAATAGCAGGAACTATGTCAGGACTTGTGGCTGCTGGTCTTTTGTATGTAGTTTTGAGTTTTATCATAAGACTAAAAGGTTCAGGCTTTATACATAAGCTTTTGCCAGCTGTTGTTGTTGGACCAGTTATTATGACTATTGGTTTGATTTTATCTCCAGTAGCAGTGCATATGGCCATGGGAAAAACTGGTGATGGCGCTATAGTGTTGGTACCATTTGATACGGCAATCGTGATATCTATGGTCTCTCTAACTGTTACGCTTTTAGTTTCACTACTTGGAAAAGGTGTCTTTAGACTATTGCCTATTTTATCGGGAGTTGTGGCTGGCTATATCGTCTCTTTGATGTATGGCATAGTGAGCTTTGACGCGGTTGTCAAAGCGTCTTGGTTTGCGATTCCGCATTTTACAACGCCAGAGCTAAATTGGCAAGCTGTTTTGTATATTGTGCCTATCGCAATCGCTCCTGCGGTTGAGCATATAGGCGATATTTTAGCCATCAGTAGAGTTACTGGTAAAGATTATCTAAAAGAGCCTGGACTTAAAAATACTCTTTTAGGAGATGGTTTGGCCACTAGTTTAGCTTCTTGTTTTGGTGGACCACCGAATACAACCTACTCTGAAGTGACTGGTGCTGTAACTATCACAAAAGCTTATAATCCAGCTATTATGACTTGGGCGGCGATTTTTGCTATAGTATTAGCATTTGTTGGAAAACTAGGTGGCGCATTGGCGACTATCCCAGTTCCTGTGATGGGTGGAATCATGCTCCTTCTTTTTGGTATAATTACATCTATTGGGATGGGAACTTTGATAAAAGAAAAAGCAGACTTAGAAGACCCAAGAAATATGATTATAGTTTCTATGATTTTAGTTTTTGCAATTGGCGGCATGACTTTTGACTTCGGTGGAGTTGCATTTAGTGGCATCGGACTTGGAGCAATCGTAGGGATATTTTTAAATTTGGTTTTACCAAAAACTAGACATTTAGACGGATATTAAGGAGAGAGGGATGAAGCTTAATAGTAGCAATGGATTATTGAAACTCATGATTTCTATAGCAGCGTTAAGTTTTATCCTAATTTCTGCCTCACTTATATATGTATTCACAACAAGTTCTTTAGAAAATTATAATAATTCCTTACGAAATGTAAATAAAATATACTGCAACAGAGCCAAAATGGAAGCTCAAGACAAGATTCAAAAACTGGTTGATTTTATTGATATATATAAAAATTCACTTGAAGAAAAAGAAAAAGAAGCAGTAAAAAACGATGTTAATGCTGGTTGGGAAATCATCAAAAGCGCATATGACCAATTTAGCACCTTCCCAAAAGGCATACTTTTTCAAAGGATTAAGGATAACCTAAGGGAGAAAAGATTTTTTGATAATAAAACAGGTTACTACTTTATATATAAATTAGACGGTACTTGTGTATTGCTTCCAACTACTCCTAGACTAGAAGGAACGAATCAGATAAATTTTTTAGATGGAAAAAAGGAATATACGATAAGAAGGGCTATAAAACTAACCAAAACAAAAAACGAAGGTTTTTCAACTTGGTGGTGGAATAAAATTGGCGAAAAAAAGATGAAAAAAAAGATTGGTTTCGTAAAAATCTTTAAGCCACTTGGTATATTTATAGGTTCAGGAAGATATGAAGAAGATATTTTAAAGCAGGTTAAAGTTTCTCTTAAAAAGTATCTTTCAACTTTGCAAAAAGACCAATTTGGATATATCTTTGCTTATGATGTTACTGACAACAGCATTATGGGAAATGGAAATTTTAAAAATATAAACAGATGGAATGATGTAGTAAAAGGGAGACATATAGTAAGAGATGCTATAAGAGGTGCTTATATAAATCCTGATGGATTTTTTATGAATTATATCTCAAAAAATGGTAAAAGAGGAGATTCTTATATAAGATTGATTCCTGATTTGAATTGGGTGATTGGTACGCAAGTTAAAGATTACAGCAAGTTACATATGAAGCAAAAAGAGATTATTAAAGAAGGCTTAAAACGAACAGTTTATAAGAGTATCATGATTGCTGTTATTATTTTATTGGCTATGGTAGTTTTATTTTTACTGTTATCAGTAAAGATAAAAAAACTTTTTAAAAAACTTGAATACACAGTAGAAAGCAGAACAGATGAGTTAGAAGAGAGCAGAAATGTCTTTAAAAAGCTTTTTTATGACTCAACAGAAGGGCTAGGCCTTTCAAAAGATAAAGAACTTTATGATATTAACGATGCCACTATGATGATTTTTGAAGCAAACAATAAAGACGAGATATTGACACTTGAAACTCAAGATTATTTTCCTTTAAAACAAGATAATGGAAAAAATTCAGTTGAGTTTTTGCAAAGTAAATTAGATATAGTTAGAGAAGGAAACAAGGTCGATTTTGAGATTCAAGCGAAAACTATCAAAAACAGACAAATTTGGCTAAATATTATAGCAACTAAAATTACCTTAAATAACGAAGATGTGGGTTATTTTGTGTTTAGAGATATCACGCAAAGAAAAAAAATAGAAAAAGATTTTGCTTTGCAACAAGAGAAATTGCTCTTTCAAACAAAACATGACTCTCTTACCTCTTTGCCAAATCGAGTTTTACTTATGGATAGGTTATCGCAGGGCATAAAAAAAGCTACAAGAAGTAAAAAGATGCTAGCAGTTGTTTTTCTAGATATCGATAATTTCAAGCAAATCAATGATGCTTTTGGTCATGATTTGGGAGATTTATTGCTTATAGAGACTTCTGGATTGCTTAGAATGTTAGTTAGAGAAACAGATACAATAGCACGCTTTGGAGGAGATGAATTTATAATTATCATAGATTCCATAAATAGTATCGAAGATATTTCACATGTAGTCCAAAAAATTTCGAGTAGATTTCAAAAGCCTTTTAATCTTAAAGGAGAGCTGGTTAAAACAACTTTTAGCATAGGAATTTCTGTGTTTCCAAATGATGCGAGTGATGCTCAATCGCTGTTAAAGCTTGCAGATTTGGCTATGTATAGGGCTAAAAACAGTGGAAAAAATCGGTATGTTTTTTATGATGAAAGCATGGATTCCAATGTATTGGAACATATAAAGATAGAAAATCAGTTAAGAAATGCAGTGAGAAATGATGAGTTTGTTTTGCATTATCAACCCCAGTTTGATATGCGCAATAAAAAGATTATAGGGGTAGAAGCTCTTGTGCGATGGAATCATCCAAGCAAAGGTCTTGTTTATCCAGATTATTTTATCCAAATCGCTGAAGATAGTGATATTATCATAGAATTAGGTGACCTTATCTCCAAAAAAGCAATGTTGCAGATGAAAGAGTGGCGAGATGCTGGGTATGATATAGAAACTATGTCTATAAATTTTACTGCTAAACAGTTAGAATATAAGGATTTTTTCATAAACTTTGAGAAACTTTCAAAACAAACAGGTTGCAATGGTGTGAATATAGAAGCTGAGCTTATCGAGCGTCATATTATGGAAAATAAAGAAAGCACTCAAAAAGCATTAAAATGTTTTGCAGATTTGGGAGTTAGTGTGGCTATTGATGATTTTGGAACTGGTTACTCATCTCTTGGTTATCTAAAGTATCTTTCTATTTCAAAACTAAAAATTGATAAAACATTTGTGGATGATATAGTTGTAAGTAAAAAAGATAAGGCTATAGCGAAAGCTGTAATCGACCTTTCGAAAGGCTTGGACATAAAAGTTCTTGCTGAGGGAGTTGAAACAAAAGAACAGTATGATTTATTGTTTGATATGGGTTGTGAAGTCATCCAAGGATACTATTATTCAAGACCAGTCCCTAGCGACGAGATAGAGAAAATGCTACTTGGTCATAACAAAAAGATGATATAATAACGACACAATTAAATTTTATGGACTAGATGATGAATAGAAGGTTATTTTTAGGACTTATGACAAGCAGTGCTATCTCAGCGATGGCAAGCACAAAAGCATCGGATGACTCTGTCTGGATTAGCGATGATGAAGTTCCTGTTTTTCTTTCCATTGCTAAGAAGATTGAGCTTGTCAAAAGACGGGTTGGAAGTGGAAATTTCAATATCCTTTCGTATGACGATATGCTTAAAACTGCAAAATATCACTCTAGCATAGGAAAATTTACTCCAGTTGAACTTGCTTTTATGGAAAATATTTTTTATCAAAATCCGGACATACATGGCTTTTATGGGAAGAAAACAGTTCCGCAGATTACTACTAAAATAAACAAAAAAGATGTAGTGAAGATTCGACACACAGGGCACTATCTATTTCGAGGTCATTCAAAAGAGTCATATAAAAGAGTGATTAGTGATGTTGGAAGATCGCTTTACCTCACTTCTGGAGTAAGAGGTGTGCCAAAACAGATGAATTTGTATTTTAATAAAATCAAAAGAACAGGAGGCAATATATCTTTGGCTTCTAGGTCTTTAGCGCCTCCTGCTTACTCATACCATTCTATAGGTGATTTTGATGTTGGCAAGAAAGGATGGGGATATAAAAACTTTACAATTTCATTTATAGCAACAAAAGAGTTTTGGAAACTAAGACGACTCACATATATATCTATGCGCTATACTGTAAATAACAAAGAGGGAGTAAGGTTTGAGCCTTGGCATGTTAAGATTATTTAGGGTTTTTAGTTGATACTTAGTATAGAAAGCAGTTGTGATGACAGTTCCATCGCGATAACTAGAATCAAAGATAAAAAACTTTTATTTCATAAAAAAATCTCACAAGAGAGTGAACATGCCAAATACGGCGGTGTTGTACCTGAATTGGCAGCTAGGCTTCATGCTGTTGCTTTGCCAAATATTTTGGAAAGTGTCAAAAAATATTTTAGCGAATTAAAAGCGATAGCAGTAACAAACGAACCGGGACTTAGTGTAACTTTAGTCGAAGGTGTTGTGATGGCAAAAGCTCTTAGTGTTTCCTTAAAGCTCCCAATCTTGCCAATAAATCACTTAAAAGGGCATATATATTCTCTATTTTTAGAGCAAGACACAAACTTTCCTATGGATATTTTATTAGTGTCAGGCGGACATACCCAAGTCTTACATGTAAAGAATTATGACGAGATCGAGATGCTTGCAACTACGCTAGATGACAGTTTTGGTGAGAGTTTTGATAAAGTAGCAAAGATGCTTGGATTTGAATACCCTGGAGGTCCTATAGTTGAAACTTATGCCAAGCATGGCGATAGTGAGAGATTTAATTTTACAGTGCCCATGTCAAATTCTCCAAAGCTTGCTTTTAGTTATTCTGGTTTGAAAAATCAAGTTAGATTAGCTATAGAAAAAGAGACAACGGATGAAAAAATAAAATCAGATATAAGTGCAAGTTTCCAAAAAACAGCTGTGAAGCATTTGATGCAAAAAATAAAAAAGATATATAAAGATAAAAAGATAGAAAACTTCGGCATCGTAGGAGGTGCTAGTGCAAATCTATATCTAAGAGCCAGACTAGAAGAGTTTTGTAAAGATAAAAAAGCAAACTTACATGTAGCTCCATTGGAGTTTTGTTCAGACAATGCAGCGATGATAGGAAGATGTGGAGTTGATGCTTTTAATCTTGGTAAATTTACTAATATGGATAATTTAGCAGTTCATCCTCGATCAAGTGAATTTGCTAAAAATGTATAAGTTGTGTTAAGAAATCTTTAAGAAATATAAAATAATTTTTTAATTTCATCCTATAAGAGCCTTTATATGGGATTTGCTCTATAATTCTCTCAAGTTAGTAATTAACTTTTACTGCTATATAGGGAAGGGCACATTGGGGAAATCGATTGTGTGTCCTAAAACCTTTATTTCTAATTCTAAATTTATATTAAATTTTTCAAATACTCTGTTTTTTGCTTCTTCGATCAAAGTTATTGCCTCTTTGTAAGTTCCGCCACCAAGATTTATCAAGAAATTTGCGTGAGAGCTGCTAAAAGCCATATTTCCAACCTTGAAACCTTTTAATTCTGCCTCATCAAGTAGTTTTCCAGCAAAATTTCCTTTTGGATTTTTAAAACAACTTCCTGCACTTGGAAAGTTTGGTTGGTTATCTCTTAGTTTTTTAAACATCTCTAAAAGTTCAAAATCAAAGCCATTTTGAATTTGAAATTTTGCTTCATAAACTATACCTTTGATATTTGCATATCTATAGCCATGTTCGATATCACTTTTCTTAATCCAGCCTATATCTGTTTTTATTGCTACTAGATGGTTAAATATCTCCCATTGTTTAAGCCCTGCATTCATGTGCACCATACCACCAAGTGTGCCAGGCAACTTTTGCATCAATTCAAAATTTGCTATATCGTTTTTCTTTACATGTGAGAGTATTTTTCCGCTTGGCATCGCACCCCCGATATGCAAAAAACCATCTTTTTCTTTTATAAAATCAAACTTTTTACCAAGCATTGCAAGTTTTGGCGGGGTTGGCGAAACTAGAAGATTATTGGCTCCGCCTATGATTGTGAACTCACTGTAATCTTGGATATCGTTTATGATTTTTACTTGGACTTTAGGCCCTATTTTGATGCTAGAATATGTGCGGAAGTCTATAGTTTTCAAAATATAAATGTTGGTATCATTGTGATGACTTTGGTGGTAAATTCTATCATCATATTCATCATCCAAGGCATTGTAAAAATAGCAACTACAATAACAAGCAAAATTTTTGGCACAAAACTAAGAGTCATCTCATTTATCTGAGTGGTAGCTTGAAAGATACTGATAGCAAGCCCAGCGATTAGTCCTGCCATAAGCATAGGCATAGAGAGGTAAAGTGCCATTTTAAAGGTCTCGACTCCTAAACCTATAAGTTTTGCTTCCATTTTATGTCCCCTCTGCCCATAAATGGGTGTTAAATTTTTTTGCCCATTTAAAGAAAAATTTATGGGCAGATTCCTCGCGACTAAAGCTTTTGCTTTGCAAAGAGTGCCTACATCTTATCTTTTACTAAAGCTTTAGCTATTTCTTAATTTCTCATATTGTGTAGGGATTAGAAAATCTCTCACTTCTAGTTTTGTGTCGTAAAAGCCATTATCGTACCCTAGTTCAAAAAGTTTGTCTATCGCGTTGTATTGTGTGTCGTCCATCGTTATTGATTTATCATTTGCATATAGCCCTAGATATTTTTCAAGTGTCGTGCCATCTACTCTTATCAAGTTTCTAGAAAGAAGCATTTTGGATAAAAGATTTTGATGAGTATGAGCTACTTTTACAGCTTTTGTGAGCACTCTTTCATAATCAATCGCTTGGTTCAAAGGGATTGAACGACGAATTCCCATGCCGCCTAATGGCAATGGTAAATCCTCTTTGCATAACTCTTTCCAGATATCCCACAACTCTCTTTCGACTTCTAATTTATCATCAAAACTAAGTATGCTCTCGTGTATCAAAACTCCAGCATCAACTTCGCCACTAAGAACAGCGCCCTCAATCTCTAGGAAGTTTTTATATAAAATCCTAGCCTCTGGATATGCAATTTTAAAAAGCAAAGCATTTGTGGTGTGTTCTCCACTAAGTGCTACTTTAAAATTTCTTTTTAATTTTTTATCTTTTAATTTTATAACTTTTGGACCATAGCCTTCACCAAAACTTACAGCAGTTCTGAGAAGTGCATATTCGTCTCTAATTTTTGGATATAAACCAAAACTAATAGCAGTGATATCATAGATATTTTTCAAGGCTTCTTGGTTTAGCGTTTCAATATCCAAGGCGATATTATCAAAATTTACATCTTTTAAATCAACCCATCCAAATTTTATAGCATAATACATAAAAATATCATCAGCATCAGGGGAGTGGGCTACGGTTACATTTCTCACAAAAATCCTTTATCGTATAGTTTCGCGTAATTTATATCCGATTTTTTCTTTATATTTATACTTTCGCTAAGGCTTCACACGGTGGGTACCCCAAAATCGGAGATTTTGACCCATCGGTTGCAGAGTCGCTAAAATATAAACACAAAGAAAAAATCTATTTGAAGTTTATAATGATAATTCTAACACTTTTTTGTTAAAACTTTCATTTCATCAATCATAAAAGCACAATTTCAAGCACAAAGTGATAAAATAGTATTAAAAAATAAGGAAAAATATGGAAATCGATGCAAATAAGAAAAAAGCGATA
>JALUMJ010000042.1:0-2833 GCA_027040375.1 Campylobacteraceae bacterium | reverse complement strand
TAACACTTTTTTGTTAAAACTTTCATTTCATCAATCATAAAAGCACAATTTCAAGCACAAAGTGATAAAATAGTATTAAAAAATAAGGAAAAATATGGAAATCGATGCAAATAAGAAAAAAGCGATAGATTTAGCTATAAAACAGATAGACAAGGCTTTTGGAAAAGGTGCTCTTATAAGAATGGGAGATAAAGTAGTTGAGCCTATTGCTGCTATTAGTACTGGTTCTTTGGGTTTAGATTTAGCACTTGGAATCGGCGGAGTTCCAAGAGGTAGGATTGTGGAGGTATATGGACCTGAGAGTTCTGGAAAAACAACTCTCGCCCTTCATGTTGTAGGACAAGCTCAAAAGGAAGGTAGCGTTTGTGCTTTTATAGATGCTGAACATGCATTGGACATAAAATATGCTGAAAATCTTGGTGTTGATGTAGATAATCTTTTTGTATCTCAGCCAGATTTTGGAGAACAAGCATTAGACATATTGGAAACATTGGTAAGAAGTGGCGCGGTTGATGTCATCGTAGTGGATTCTGTGGCGGCACTGACACCAAAAACTGAGATAGAAGGGGATATGGGAGATACTCATGTTGGGCTTCAAGCAAGACTTATGAGCCAAGCTCTTAGAAAGCTAACGGGTATAGTTAGCAAGATGGGAACGACAGTTATATTTATAAACCAAATCCGTATGAAAATCGGAACTATGGGTTATGGTTCACCTGAAACCACAACAGGTGGAAATGCACTTAAATTTTATGCTTCGGTAAGACTTGATATCAGAAGAATTGCCACTTTAAAACAAGCAGATGAGCAAATAGGAAACAGAGTAAAAGTAAAAGTCGTAAAAAACAAAGTAGCACCACCATTTCGTTTAGCTGAGTTTGACATCATGTTTGGTGAGGGAATCAGTAAAGAAGGTGAGATAGTTGATTATGGTGTCAAGCTAGACATCATAGACAAAAGTGGCGCTTGGTTTAGCTATGGCGAGACAAGACTCGGACAAGGCAGAGAAAATGTAAAAGCACTCTTAAAAGAGGATAAAGAGCTAAAAGAAGAATTAGAAGGTAAAATAAAAGAAGAGATGGGAATAAAAACCATAAAAGAAGATAAAAAAAAGCAGGAGGCTAAAAAATGACATTTATAGAAGATGTATATGCAGATGAAGTTTTGGACAGCAGAGGAAATCCAACAGTAAGAGCAACAGTAGTCTTAAGTGATGGTATAGTAGCTAGTGCAGTAGTGCCAAGTGGTGCAAGTACAGGCTCCAAGGAAGCGTTAGAGTTAAGAGATGGTGGTAGCCGCTATATGGGCAAAGGAGTTTTGAAAGCTGTTGAAAATGTAAATGTAGAGATAGCTGATGAGTTGATAGGCACAGACCCATTTAATCAAGCTCAAGTCGATAATATGATGAAAAAGCTAGATGGTACAGATTCTTACAATAGACTAGGAGCCAATGCAGTTTTGGGTGTTTCGATGGCAGTAGCTAGAGCAAGCGCCAACTCTCTTGGTATGCCTTTATATAGATATCTTGGAGGCGTAAATGCACTTACTCTTCCAGCTCCTATGTTTAACATCATAAATGGCGGAAGCCATGCTGATAATAATGTAGATTTTCAAGAGTATATGATAGTTCCAGCTGGTTTCGATAGCTTTGCCGAAGCTCTTAGAGCTGCTTCTGAGACATATCATCACCTTAAAAAAATATTATCAGATATGGATTTAAGTACATCACTTGGAGATGAAGGCGGTTTTGCACCAAATTTAAAAAACAATGAAGAGCCGTTGGAGCTTATAGTCAAGGCTATAGAAAAGGCAGGATATAAGCCAGGCGTTGATATCTCTATCGTGATAGATGCAGCTAGTAGCGAGTTTTTAAAAGAAGATGGCTATAGACTTGGTTCTGAAAACAGGACACTAAATAGTAGTGAATTGGTTGATTATTATGATGAATTGTGTGGCAAATACCCAATAGTTTCTATAGAAGACGGCTTAGCTGAAGATGATTGGGATGGTTGGAAAATTATGACTAAAAAATTAGGAGATAAGATTCAATTGATTGGTGATGATATTTTTGTAACGAACAAAAAGATTTTAGCGCAGGGCATAGAAAAAGGTATAGCAAATTCTGTTTTGATAAAACTAAATCAAATAGGAACAGTTAGCGAAACCATGCAAACGATAAGATTGGCTCAGCGAAATAATTATGCTTGCGTAGTCAGTCACAGAAGTGGCGAAAGTGAAGATACTTTTATCGCTGATTTTGCCGTTGCTCTTAATTGCCCTCAAATCAAAACAGGCTCAACTGCCAGAGGTGAGAGAATCGCAAAATATAACAGACTTTTAGAGATAGAGCGAGAATTGGAACTTGGTGAATATATTGGAAAAGAGTTGTTTCACTAAAATATGAGCAAAATTTTAAACGAGATAGAGCGAGCAAAATCAAAAAGTATCGACACTCTTTTTTATGGAAAAATCGCTCTTCTTGTTTTGTTGGTTGTAGTGCTTGGTATATATGTAGGTGATGTTTTGTTTGGGAAAAGCTCTTTGGAGGTTTTGTTGGACTTACAAGACAGAAGAGATAATTTAAAACAAAATGTTATAATGATAAAAGATAAAAATGCTCATTTGCAAAAAGAGTATTTTGAATTAAAACAATTGGAGCCAAATTGATAAAAATTTTTAGCATGATTTTACTGATTAGTATTTTTTCTTTTGGACGAGATAATCCTTTTGTATCTGCTAGCAACATAACTAAATTTACTCATATAAATAAAAAAGAAGCTACCTTTGATGATGTGAAAATCAAACTCCCAAATAGTGCAAGAATTTTGAAAAG
>JALUMJ010000041.1:8856-12995 GCA_027040375.1 Campylobacteraceae bacterium | reverse complement strand
ATAGAATCGTAGATAGTTTCGAAGGAGCTGAGCAAGTTCAAGTAAGAAATATGCTTTCCACTTCTTTGTATGCTGTTATATCCCAAGCACTTCTTCCTAGAGTTGGCAGCGGAAGGGTAGCTATACACGAAGTTTTAATCAACAATTCAGCTATTGCAAACTTGATTAGAGAAAATAAATTGCACCAAATTTATTCTCAAATGCAATTGAATCAACAAAAAACAGGGATGATAACTCAAACACAATCAATGTTAAAAAATTTACAAGCAAGACTTATAACAAAAGATGATGCTATTAGATTTTCAACGCAAATACAAGAACTTTTAAATAACATATCTTTAGGATAAGTTTTAATATTTTCACAGTATAAAAAAGATATAATAGTCTATTAAATTTTGGGACAAAAAATGAATAAAAATATAACAGAAAAAGTATTTAAAATCGGAAATGAAACTTTTAGTAAATTAGAAAAATTACAAATTCCACCATATCCTAAATACTATCATAACACCTTTATGGATATCTTGACTAAGCCTGAGAATGGTGATGTTTTAAATTTATCTAAGAAGTACAATTATCTTTTCTCGCAAGACGAAACAAACTTTCATACAAAAGAAGCTTGTCTTAATATAACAAAACAAAGTCTTGAAGAATTTGACAAATCTACTAAAAATTTAAAAAAGATATCTAATGAAAGCACCATAGATATTGATAAAATCAAAAAAGAGCCTTCAAACATAAATATAACAAATATACTTTCTAGCTTTAGCTCCTTTCAACAAGATATTTTATCAGAATTAAATAATGCAGATGAAACAATTAAAAAATTAAAAACAGAAATAGAAAAACTAGAGCGAGAATCAAATATCGATCCTTTGACAAAAACCTACAATAGAAGAGCCCTAGTGAAACATTTAGAAGAAATTTTAAATGCAGGAAAAGACAAAAAGCTTGATATGCAATTTATCATATTTGACGCAGATGATTTCAAAAACATCAATGACACATTTGGACATGTAGCTGGAGATAAAACTCTTATATTTATTACGAGGTTAATAGAAAACTCAATTCGAAAAGGGATAAGACTTTATAGGTATGGCGGCGAAGAATTTGTCGTATTACTTAATAGATCAGAATTAGAAAATTGTGAAAAAATAGTTCAAAGAATCATAAAAAATACAGACGAAAGCAAACTACTATATCGTGGAAATACAATACACCTAACTGTCAGTGCTGGTATAACAAACCATGTGCTAGGCGACACGGTTGAGAGCATAACTGAACGAGCTGATCGTGCTCTATATATCGCAAAAGAAAATGGTAAAAATTGCTACAAGGTTGAAGTATAAATGGAAAATTTCTCTCTTTTTGATATTATATCAATATCGCTCATTTTGATACTTGGCATCAAGGGTGTTATCAATGGATTTATAAAAGAAGTTTTTGGCTTAGTAGGAATTGTTGGTGGTATATATCTTGCATCTAGATTTGCACAAAATGCTGGTAACTTTATAGATAGTAATTTGTATGCCTTTGAAAACAAAGCATCTTTATATCTCATTGGTTTTATATCTGTATTAGTAAGTTTTTGGATATTAAGTATTTTTATAGGTTTTATTTTAGCTCATATTTTAAAGATGAGTGGGTTAAGTGGCCTTGACAAGCTTGCAGGCTTTGTAGTTGGAAGCTTAAAGATATTTTTGGTCTTTTCTGTTTTAGCAATTGCATTAAATAATATAGCTTTTATCAAAAGTAGGACTCAGAAGTATATGCAAAAAAGCTTCATGTATCCAATTTTTTTAGAAACAGGAAGATATATAGTAAAACTTGATACCAACGATATAGTCCAAAAAGTTATCAACTCCAAAGACAATAATTCATCTGGAAAATAACACAAGGGGCTAATAGATGAATTTTATAGAAAATATTGAGTATGATCACTTACTTTTAGAATTTAAAAAAGTCCTTAAAGATAATATTCTAAAATTTACAAAACAAAGAGAAATCATATTGTTAACTTTATACAATAACCCTGAGCACTTTTCGCCAGAAGATTTACATGCACTTATCAAAAAAAATCATCCAAAAGTCAATATAGGAATTGCCACTATATACAGAACTCTAAATTTATTAGAAAACTCAACGATAGTCACTTCTCTTTCATTTGGAAAGGCTGGCAAAAAATACGAACTAGCCAATAAACCTCATCATGACCATCTTATATGTAAAAATTGTGGTTTAATAATCGAATTTGAAGACAGAAAAGTAGAGAAGAAACAAGAAGAAATAGCAAAAGCTAATGGCTTTTTATTAACAGGACATGTGATGCAATTATATGGTATATGCAAGAATTGTCAAAAAAAACAAATTGAAAAAAGGTAGAAATTTGATGTTTACAAATCAATACGAGCAACAAAGAATAGAAAAAGCACAAGCTTTAAGAGAATTAGGGAAAAATCCTTATACACACAATATGAAAAAAGACTCAACAGCCGAAAAATTTTTAAACTGCTACGAATATGTTAAAGATTCAGAAGAAAAAAGAGATGAAAGTAAAGAAAATACAATAATCGGTAGAATTAAGTTTTTAAGACTCATGGGTAAAGCTGCTTTTGCAAAAGTAGAAGATGAAACAGGCACACTTCAGATATATTTTAGTAGAGACGGTATTGGTGAAGAATGGTTTAAATCAGTTAAAAAACTCGTCGAAGTAGGAGATATAATCAGTGTTACAGGTTTTCCGTTTGTTACAAAAACGGGAGAATTATCTCTACATGTAAAGAAGTTAGAAGTTGCAACAAAATCAATAACTCCGCTACCAGAAAAATTTCATGGTTTAACAGACAAAGAGTTGCGCTATAGGCAAAGATATTTGGATATGATTATGAATCCAAATGTGAAAAAAACATTTAGAACTAGAAGTAAGATTGTTAGTACGATAAGACGATTTTTTGAAGATAGAAACTTTTTAGAAGTTGAAACTCCCATGATGCATCCCGTGCCAGGAGGAGCTAATGCCAAGCCGTTTGTTACTTATCACAACGCTTTAGGTGTCAATAGATATCTAAGAATTGCACCTGAATTATACTTAAAAAGGTTAGTTGTTGGTGGATTTGAATCTGTATTTGAAATCAATCGTAACTTCAGAAACGAAGGGATGGACTTGACTCACAACCCAGAGTTTACTATGATAGAATTTTACTGGGCATATCACACTTATCACGACTTAATGAATCTTACGCAAGAGATGTTTTCTGTGCTTTTAGAAAAATTAGAGCTTCCTCAAAAACTACCGTATGGAGACATTGAAATTGATTTTTCTAAAGAATTTCGCAAAATAACTTATAAAGATTCACTCATAGAAATTGGAAATATACCTCAAGAAATGCTTGAAGATAAAAATCAAATAATTAAGCACTTAAAAGACAATGGCGTAGAAGCTAGCGAGCTTATGAGTATAGGGAAATTATATGAAATGTTATTTGACTTACATGTAGAGGAAAAATTGATTGATCCTACTTTCATCATAGACTACCCAATCGACATCAGTCCGCTTGCAAGGAGAAGTGATGAAAATCCAGATATCGCAGAGAGATTTGAGCTGTTTATAGCAGGACGAGAGATAGCCAATGGTTTTAATGAGCTTAATGACCCTATTGATCAACACGCAAGATTCGCTTCTCAGATAAAAGCAAAAGATGAGCTTAATGATGATGAAGCGCATAGAATGGATGAAGACTATATAAAAGCATTAGGATTAGGTTTGCCACCAACTGCAGGAGAAGGATTGGGGATAGACAGATTGACTATGCTTCTAACAAATGAGCAATCAATCAGAGATGTGATACTGTTTCCTGCCATGAAGCCAATAGTTAACAGCGAAACAGAAGATAACGAAAACGCAGATAATTAAAATAGACAAGGAATAAAAATGAGTATATTAAAAAATGTTGACCCTGAAGTTTATAAATTAACACAATTAGAACTCGAAAGACAAACTAATCATCTTGAGATGATTGCAAGTGAAAATTTCACATATCCAGCTGTTATGGAAGCCATGGGGAGTGTATTTACTAACAAATATGCAGAAGGATATCCAAACAAAAGGTATTATGGAGGATGTGAGTTTGCAGATAAGG
>JALUMJ010000041.1:0-8756 GCA_027040375.1 Campylobacteraceae bacterium | reverse complement strand
ATGATTGCAAGTGAAAATTTCACATATCCAGCTGTTATGGAAGCCATGGGGAGTGTATTTACTAACAAATATGCAGAAGGATATCCAAACAAAAGGTATTATGGAGGATGTGAGTTTGCAGATAAGGTTGAGCAACTTGCAATCGACAGGGCTTGTGAGCTTTTTGGGTGTAAATTTGCAAATGTTCAGCCCAACTCCGGAAGCCAAGCAAACCAAGGAGTTTATCAGGCACTTTTGAAACCATTTGATAAGATTTTGGGCATGGATTTGAGTCAAGGCGGACACTTAACTCACGGCTCAAAAGTAAGTAGTTCTGGTAAAACTTACTCTAGCTTCTTTTATGGCGTAGATGAAAACGGAAGAATTGATTATGAAAAAGTAAGAGAGATAGCAAAAATAGTTCAACCGAAACTTATAGTTTGTGGGGCTAGTGCATACCCAAGAGTGATAGATTTTGAAAAATTTAGATCAATTGCAGATGAAGTTGGGGCTTACTTATTTGCAGATATTGCTCATATCGCTGGGCTTGTAGCTGCGGGTGAACATCCAAGTCCATTTCCTCATTGTCACATAGTTTCAACCACTACTCATAAAACACTAAGGGGTCCAAGAGGTGGATTGATTATGACTAACGATGAAGACATAGCTAAAAAAGTAAATAGTGCTATATTTCCTGGTATCCAAGGCGGACCTTTAGTCCATGTCATAGCTGCAAAAGCGGTTGGTTTTGCCGAAAATTTAAAGCCAGAGTGGAAAGAATACGCAAAAGATGTAAAAGCAAATACAAAAATGCTCTCGAATGTTCTTTTAAAAAGAGGGTATGATGTAGTAAGTGGCGGGACAGATAATCATCTTATACTTGTATCATTTTTAGATAAAAACTTTAGTGGAAAAGAAGCAGATATCGCCCTTGGCAATGCAGGAATCACAGTAAATAAAAACACGGTTCCAGGAGAAACAAGAAGTCCTTTTGTTACAAGTGGAGTGAGAATCGGAGCAGCTGCATTGACAGCAAGAGGTATGAAAACAGAGCAATTTGAAATCATTGCAAATAAGATTGCGGATATTTTAGACAATATAGAAGATTTAGGTTTGCAAGCTAAAACTAAAGAAGAGATGAAAAAATTAGCAAGTAATTTTATAATTTACGATAGACCAACATATTAAAGGTAAAACATGCAAGCAATACATACTGCCTTAATCAAGATAGACACTAGCCATTACTGGATAAAAAGAGATAAAGTTATTCAAAAAATAGTGCACAATGGAAAAACTTTTTTTGATAAATTTGAAAAAATCAATGAGCCGTTGAGCAGCAAAATCATAAGAGAGCATGAAGCCGGAAAAATAACTGTGGCACACTCTTTGATAAATAAATCTGATAAAGTAGAAAATATTGTTATAGATTACAATGGAAGGAATACGCAAAGATTTTGGCATAGGGCACAGTTATTGCTTAGAGAAGAGGGATATATAAATTTTACGGCGTATGAAAGTAAAACACCAGGTCATTTACATCTATATATTCATAAAGGGCATACAACCTTGCAAGAAGGATATCAAATAGCAAAATTGATTTCGATGAAACTTTCACAAAAAATGCCAAAAGAATGGAAAGTTTTTCCAGATAGTGATATTCCAAGAGAGTTTAACATATTGACTCTGCCATACAAAGTTTACAATAAAGAAAGAGGCGCATCTTGGTCAAAACACATGTAGGCTTATACACATCTCACTGATGTGTATATATCAAAAGGAGAAGTAAAATGGAAGATAAAAATGAATTAAGTGATATTGTATTGGAAAAAACGGACAACAAAACTCTTAAAACAAAGAGAGTGTTGATAATTATCGCTATTTTAATCATCATATTTTTAGCAGTTATTTTGTCTATGAAGCTCATAAATAAGCCAACTCAAAATAGCGAACCTAAACTTATTCTTCCACCCCAGCCTACTACTAGTATAAAAAAGGCGAAAAAGGACGAACAACTATTTAAGCAAGTTCCTATTATAAAAGAAAAGACTGATAAAAAAGATAGTTTCGAAAATATGGTTAAAAGCTTAAAAGAAAAAGAGATTCAAAAGACAAATAAAAATAATTTGAAACAACCTATAGCAAAAAAAGAAGTTCCAAAAGTCGTGAAAACTCCAAAAGTTATTCAAACAGTAGTTAACCCAATCGTAAAAGCAAAAGCAAAAAAAGTAATCAGAACTACCTCCAATCGAGCGACTAGTGGAGTTTATATACAAGTTGGTGCCACTTCAAAATATTCTCCTGATAAAAAATATTTAAAAAAGATTACCGATAAAAAATATACTTACAAACTTTTACCTATGGTAATAAAAGGTAAAAAGATAACTAAAATTTTAATAGGTCCTTTTAAAACAAACAAAGCAGCCAAAGCAAATATGAGTGATGTAAAAAAATCGATAAATAAAAATGCATTTTTATATAGAGTAAGATAATTGTTGCACGCTAAGAGCATACTGTTTGATCAGTTAACGCCTATAACTATATTTAAAAAACTGCAATCTCACTTTGAGGATGAGCTTTCATTTTTATTTGAAAGTGCGATTAATACTGAGGACGGAAATTATAGTTTTCTTTTCATAGGAGCTAGGGAGCGCATTATCCACGAAAATTCTCAAAGTTTCTATATAGATGAAAACTTAGAAAAAACACAAGTTGACGATAATCCATTTGATTTTTTAAAGAAAAGATACAAAGAGATAGATGTTAAAAAGTATCAAAATCTAACCAAAAAACTAAATATAGGTTTTATTGATGGTTTTATTGGTTATATTGGTTATGATTGTGTTAAAACCTTTGAGCCTATACTTCAAAAACACATGAATGCTTTACATGATGATATAAATATACCTAATCTTGATTTCATCCGTCCAAAACTTGTTTGTGCTTTTTCTCATAAATCAAATACCCTGACACTAGTAACTTTTATCGACAAAATTGGGTCTGAATTAGAAGAAATAGTTCATCTTTTAAAAGAACCTCACATTGATATGCCGATTATAAAAAGTGATATGTCTAACAAAAAAGGGGAATTTGCATTTTCAAAATCTGAGTTTTTTAAAATGGTAAGAAAATCAAAAGATATGATAAGAAGTGGAGATGTTTTTCAGATTTTGATGTCAAATCGTTTTACTAAATTTGCAAAGATTGACAGATTAAGTTTTTACAGAATCTTAAGAAATAAAAACCCATCTCCTTATATGTTTAACCTAGATTATGGCAAATTTTCCATCATAGGAAGTTCTCCTGAAGTGATGGTTGGACTTAAAAATAATCACATCACGCTAAGACCGATAGCAGGCACGAGAAAAAGAGGTGAAGATTACGAAAAAGATTTAGCTCTTGCGCAAGATTTGTTAAATGATGAAAAAGAGAGAGCTGAACACTTAATGCTCATCGATTTAGGAAGAAATGATGTTGGCAAAGTAGCATCCATAGGAAGCGTAAAAGTAAAAGAGATGATGAGGGTTGAGAGATACTCACATGTGATGCATCTCGTCACTGATATAGAAGCAATACTAGATAAAAAATATGATATGTTTGACCTATTTTCTGCCACCTTTACAGCTGGGACGATGACTGGCACTCCAAAGATACGAGCTATGGAACTTATCAGCGAATTTGAAGGTTTAAAGAGGAGCTTTTATAGTGGAGCTGTTGGGTATTTTGGATTTGATGGCAATATGGATAGTGCGATACTCATAAGAACAGCTTATTTGGATGATGAAAAGATTATATTTCAAGCAGGAGCTGGCATAGTGGCTGATAGCACTCCTGAGTACGAATACCAAGAAGTGAAAAATAAACTTGAAGCCATGACTAGCTCACTAAATGATTTAGCGGAGTAGTAATATCAAACTTTTTAGTATATTTGGAAACCCTGTTTCGCACTCTATCTCCCCACTTCTGCACAATAATGCCATAGAAAATCTAAGACTTGATGCTTGCTACACTAGAACTCTATTGGTTGATAGTAAAAAAATCATAAGCACCTATAAAAATATAAAATTAAGCGGTGCAAATGTCACCGTTCCTCATAAAGAGTATGCTTTTAATTTATGTGATGAAGTCCAAGGAATTGCACAAAAGATTGGCGCAGTAAATACACTAGTTACAAAAAAAGGTAAAATAATTGGCCTCAACACAGATGCCTCAGGTTTTTATCGCTCAATTGAATCTTTTAAAGATATAAAATCTGCATTGATTTTAGGAGCTGGAGGGACTGCAAAAGCAATCTCTTTTATACTTAATGAAAATTCCATAAGGACAACGATTTTAAATAGATCAAAAGACAGATTAGATTTTTTTGAAAAAGCTGGCTTTGAAAATTTTAGCTGGGATAATTTCGAAATCAAAAAATTTGACATAATCATAAATACGACTTCTGCTGGACTAAAAGACGAAACTTTTCCATTGGATAAGGCAGTACTTTCAAACCTGATGTCAAAATCAAAATATGCCTTTGATGTGGTATATGGAAGAAATACACCTTTTTTAAAACTAGCAAAACAAAATTCATTGTTATCAAAAGATGGCTCCGATATGCTTTTGCACCAAGCTTCCATAGCTTTTAATCATTTTTTTGGCAATATATATGATTTAGATATAATTGAAAATTATATGAAAAAATCTTTCTTTTTATGATATCTTCAGTACTTTTTATATAAAATAAAATATAAAAATTTTATTAAAGGAAAAATATGAAACAAATGTTTAAAGTTTTGTGGATAATTGCAGCGATTATGCTAGCAACAAGTAGCTCTTATGCGGCTAAAAGAGTTCATTGGAGAATAGCATTGAGCTGGCCAAGCACAATGACACCTCTTGCAAATCCTCCTATTAAACTAGCAAAACTAGTTAAAAAGATGACAAATGGAAAGTTTATCATCAAAGTAGAAGGTGCTGAAAAAACAAAATCTGCTCTTGGCGTTTTTGATATGGTAAAAGGCGGAGCTTATCAGATGGGTCACACTGGTTCTTACTATTATATAGGAAAAGATATAAATACTGTATGGTTCACAACAGTTCCATGGGGCATGACAAAAGCTGAACAGGATGCTTGGTATTACTATGGAAATGGTATGAAATACATGGAACAAGTTTATGGCAAGTATGGCATGTTAGCATTTCCTGGTGGAAACACAGGCGTTCAGATGGGTGGTTGGTTTAGAAAAGAAATCAACAGCGTTAATGATTTAAAAGGTCTTAAGATGAGAATCCCTGGATTTGCTGGTAAAGTTATGGCAAAACTTGGTGTTAATGTTGTAAATATTCCAGGAGGTGAATTATACACTTCACTTGATAGAGGCACAATTGACGCATTGGAATGGGTAGGACCTGGAATGGATATAAAAATGGGCTTTTATAAAGTGGCACCTTACTACTATACAGGATGGCATGAGCCTGCAAGTGAGATGACTTTCTTGATTAATAAAAAAGCTTTCAATAAACTACCTAAAAATTATCAAGCCATACTAAAAACTGCTATGAAAGCAGTAAGTGCGGATATGTTTATGGAAAACTTTGCTGATAGTGCAACTGCTTGGGCTAAGATGAAAAAAGATTACCCAAATATAAAAGTTAAAACTTTCCCAAAACCAGTTCTTAAAGCTATGAAAAAAGCAACTGATAGTATCATGCAATCATATGCAAGCAAAAATAAACTGTTCAATAAAATTTGGAATGATCAAAAAGCTTTCATGAAAAAAGCTAGAAAATGGTCTTACATGTCAAGATATTACTACTTAAAAGCTTCTAAAGAAGTTCAATAATCTTATTTGGCCAGATTTAATTCTGGCCAAAACCTCTTAAAAAGAAAATTAATGCTAATAAAAATAGAACAAAAATTTAATAAATTTATGGATTTCATCGGAAATATACTTATAGTTGTACTTCTTCTGTTGATACTCAATGTTTTTTATGATGTCGTCATGAGATATGCCTTTCACGACAGTTCAATCGCCATGCAAGAGATGGAATGGCATCTATTTGCCGTTCTCATACTTTTTGGCACATCATATTCACTAAAAGAAAATGCACATGTAAGAGTTGACTTTTTATATGATAATTTTAGTGAAAAAACTAAAGCTATCATAAACATAGTAGGAACTTTGCTGTTTTTGCTTCCCTTTACTCTTTTGATAATCTACGGTTCATACGATTTTGTTATGGATTCATATAGCACAAATGAGATATCAGGGGATCCGGGTGGATTAAAATATCTTTGGTTAATCAAGATGGCAATTCCAGTGTCTTTTATAATACTATTTCTAGAAGGATTAAACTATATAATCAAAAATATCAATATCTACAGAGGCATTGAAAAAGCTAAAAAAGTTGATCCTCAGGGAGTTCTGTCTTGATTGGTTTAATTATGTTTTTAGCGGCACTCATACTGCTTGTTGTTGGCTATCCTGTTGCTTTTACTTTTGGGGCAGTTTCTATGTTTTTTGGAGCACTGTCGGCTTATTTTCAAGTTATTCCAGATGGCGGAACTATGGCTGATTTTGCAGATGAATTTTTCCAAATGTTCTCTTTGATGCCTTTTAGAATTTTTTCTATAATGACAAATAAAATTCTTATGGCAGTGCCTCTTTTTATCTTCATGGGCATAGTTTTACAAAAATCTGAACTAGCTACAAGACTCTTAGAGTCTATGGGGGTCTTATTTGGCAGAGTTAGAGGTGGACTAGCAGTTAGTACAGTCCTTATAGGTGCTCTCTTGGCTGCTTCTACAGGAGTTGTTGGAGCAAGTGTTGTTGCGATGGGTGTAATATCTTTACCCGTTATGTTAAAGTATGGATATTCAAAGAAATTAGCAACTGGCACAATTTGTGCAGCAGGAACGCTTGGTCAAATCATACCACCCTCAATCGTACTTATCGTCCTAGGCGATGTCTTTCAACTTCCCGTGGGTGACTTGTTTAAGTATGCATTTTTTCCTGGACTTATGCTTGTTGGTGCATATATTGTATATATATTGATAATTGCCTTTTTAGATAAAGATGCGGCTCCTGCTATAGAGTTAGATCTTAGCATAACAAAAAAACAAAATATCATCAAAGCACTTATAGCAATCATCCCTCCTTTGGTTTTGATTATTTTAGTTTTAGGTTCTATCTTTGCTGGAATTGCTACACCAACAGAATCTGCCTCAGTGGGCTCAATTGGAGCTGTTATATTAGCTTTGGGTTATGGGCAGTTAAATATAAAAATGATAAAAGAAGCATCCATTGGAACTATCAAAATAACTGCTATGGTTTTTGCTATATTGATTGGTGCGACTGCTTTTTCAATGGTTTTCGTATATAGTGGAGCAGATGAACTGACTGCAAACTTTATGACTCATCTTCCTGGAGAAAAATGGGGCTTTTTAGCACTTTCCATGTCGGCAGTTATGTTTTTGGGTTTTTTCATAGATTTTATAGAGATTTCTTACATAGTATTACCTATCATCTTACCAATCGCACAAACAATCGGGTTAGACCCTTTATGGTTTGCGATTTTAATGGCACTAAATCTTCAAACATCATTTTTAACTCCTCCATTTGGTTTTTCACTCTTTTACTTAAAAGGAGTAGCACCTCCGAGTGTGCATACGACTGATATATATAAAGGCGTTATACCTTTTATACTTATTCAAGTAGCTGTACTTCTTTCGGTCGTATTTTTCCCTCATTTTTATGGATTTAAGTAGTTTTAATACAAAATTAAGATAAAATGCTCTAAATTATAGCCTATAAGAATATACTCTTATAGGCTTCTACTCAAGGCACAATATAATGAAATCAATCGCCATCATTGGCAAACCAAATGTAGGAAAAAGTTCGCTTTTCAATAGAATTGCAAAACGCAGAATCGCTATAACATCTGACTTTAGCGGAACAACAAGAGACATCAAAGAGGAAATAGTTGAAATTTCTGAAAAACCATGCAAATTACTTGATACTGGTGGACTAGACAACAAAGATGAAATATTTGAAAATGTAAGAAAAAAATCTATGCAAGCTAGCCAAAAAGCAGATATTATCATCATGATGGTTGATGGGAAAATGCTACCAAGCGATGAAGAAAAAAAGATATTTTATTCACTACACTCTCAAAACAAACCTATAGCCTTAGTTATTAACAAGATAGACAATGACAAAGAGATGGAGAGAGCTTGGGAATTTGACGAATTTGGAGCCCAAAATGTTTTTCCAATTTCCGTTTCTCATAACCGTGGAGTTACAAATCTTTTAAATTGGATTGCTTCATATCTACCTGAAAATGAGCCAGAATTGGTTTTAGAAGAGGACGAAGATGATTTTGATTTAAGTGATTTTGACGAAGAGATAAAAGAGCTTGAAGTAAAAGAAGAAGAAGAAACCAATGAGATAAAAGTAGCTATAATCGGCAGAGTAAATGTTGGGAAAAGCTCACTATTGAACTCTCTAGTGGGAGTTGAACGAGCTGTTGTAAGCTCGATTGCTGGGACTACAATAGACCCAGTTGATGAACATATAGAGTATGAAGATAAAATCATAAACTTTGTAGATACAGCAGGAGTGCGAAGAAGAAGCAAGATAGAGGGCATAGAAAAATTTGCTTTAATGCGAACAAATGATATGCTAGAACATGCGGATATCGCTTTGCTTGTTTTAGATGCTAGCGAGCCTTTTAAAGAACTCGATGAAAGAATTGCAAATCTTGCCGATAAAAATCATCTTGGCGTTATCTTGGTG
>JALUMJ010000040.1 GCA_027040375.1 Campylobacteraceae bacterium | reverse complement strand
CCATTTTCTCTGTTTTTGTACAATATATCACTTATCAAATCTGCTAAATCATTCAATCCTCTCGCAGTATTTCCTGTTGCATTTTCTATTCTGTATGTAAAATCTGAACCTTGAAATCTATCAAGTGCATCTTGTATCTTATTTATATCCCCACAAACTTTATCTGCTATATTATCTAGCATATCATTAAATATATTTTTAAGCTCATTTAACTCTTTATTTGATGTCTGTTTTACAATTTTTTGTCTGATATAACCATCTTTTACCTGATTTGCAACTTTTTTGACTTCGTCTATCAAAGCCTCGTCATTTTGGATTAGATTTTGAGTTCTATGTATATTTTCATTAACAATTTTTGCCATCTGCCCTATCTCATCATTTGTAGCTATCTCTATATCTTTTACATCGCTGCTCTCTTTATTGAGATACATAAAAAATGCGAGTAGCCCTTGCTGAAATCTAGACAAAGAGCCTCTTATGTCTTTTATAATTATAATCGCAAGAAGTATGGTTATCAAAAGAAGTACAGAATCCAAGAAAAAATAGAATATCAACATTTTATTAACTTGGCTTGTTTTTTCAGTAATAGTTTCAATTAATTCACTAGAGAGATAATCGTCTACTTTTTTCAAAAGATTTATCTTGCCTGTTATGACTTTAAACCAGTGATCAGCTGATGTTGCAAAGAAATTATTGCTCAATTTATCAAAAGCTTTTATAGCAGGAGTATCATTTACCTTGACTATCTTATCTAATTCTCTAACACTAGAGCCTTCGCTATTTGCCAAAACAACTTTTTTTAATCCTGAATTATATTGCTGGAATACTTTAGATATTGTGTCTAAGAGCTTAACTTCTTCGTTAGATACACCATCTAAATTCTTATACTCTTTTATGAGAGTCATCAAATCATCATAATTTTTTTCTACTCTTTTGGCATATTTATCTTTACCTCTGATTACATAATTTTTAAAATTATGGATAAGCCCTCCATATCCTATCACATCTTTCATTTTAGATACAAGAAGTTTCTTTTTATTTGAATCAAGAAGTATCTTTCTGATTCTATTGACTTCTTGGACATCACTTCCTACTAAAGTTTCTTTGTAAAATACCTTTCCATGTTTTGTAGCATATCTTAAGAAATTATCTAAAAGAGTATCTTGAGCAGAGACTAGATTGTAAAATTTTCTCTCCATATTAGGGGCAAAATTGCCTCTTGTTAAAGCATTTGTTCCAACTGCTCTTTCTATACCAGCCTTCTCTTTTGAGAGAAGAAAGTTTAAGTATGCAACAAGTTCTTTACTTATATCTGGAGAATTTGATGTTTTTGATATTTCTGCTATGGAATCGAGAAATTTTGAATTCATATTTGTATAATAAGATATAGCCTTGCTTGTCTGAATCGACATTGTATCAACTTTTTCTCTTACATTGCCTATATTTTTTAAATCATCTATGGCTTCTTGGGTACGACTCTTTACATCTTTATCCAATCCACCTGCACCTATATCTGATATATATGATTCAAGTTCTTTTGTTTTTTTGTCTGTTAAGTGCCTCTGTTTTTGCAAAACATCTTTAAATTTTTTTCCTTTACTACCCAAATATCCGGCTGTTGCACCTCTCTCTTTTTGAGTCTCGTGAACCAAGGCAGAAATCTTAGTGGACAACACAACACCTCTTTTTAAATTTTCATAAGAAGATACTCTCTGAAAATCAGTCACTATAGATTTTCCTGATATTATCACTAAAGATAAAACGGATACTGCAACCAAAACTATTAATTTTGCCTTAATTGAAAGATTTTTAAACATGCTTGTGCCTTTATTTATAATTTTTAACCATATAGTTATGTACCTACATATGAAATTTTACACCTATATAACTTAAAAATAATTTAGGATTTTACATTATATACTATTATCCTAAAAAGTCCTGCTTTTTGTAGCCTTAGTGAATTGTGGAGGCATTAAATTCTTGTCAGTTTTTAAACCAAATTAGCATATCGTTAGCAACATTTTTACCAAATAGATACTTTAACTTTAGACTAAGTTCTGGATATTTTCCTATTTTAAAATTTGGTGAATGAAATATAGCATACAAGTCAACAATCTCTTTTGTAGCCTTTAGCATCCCCTCTCCACCCTCTATCATTATATTTTTATAATTTTTTAAGGTTGTGAAATT
This sequence comes from Campylobacteraceae bacterium, assembly GCA_027040375.1. Taxonomy (GTDB): domain Bacteria; phylum Campylobacterota; class Campylobacteria; order Campylobacterales; family Sulfurospirillaceae; genus JAADIZ01. The sequence goes on along the minus strand of JALUMJ010000040.1, from coordinate 11,081 downwards.
ATCATCTATGAAAACTCTTCTCTTTTTAACTTTGAAGAGTGGAATTGAGTTATCAAAATCCTTAGTTCTTGAATATATAAGTATATCTGGGGCCTTTCCTTCGCAAAGTCTTGCATCTAGTATCGGCCTATCTGTCCTGACTGTATTTCCACCAATGACAAGCAAATCGCATTTATCTCTAAATCTATGTGCCAACTCTCTTGATGCTTCATCTGTGATTATTCCACCATCTATGACACCATTTAGACTCATAGCAAGCTTGAAAAATATAAAATTGCTCTTTTGCCACTTTAAAAATGGGGTTATCAACTCTTCACACGCACAGCACTCTTTCAAAATCTCTACTTTTATACCGTGCTTTCTAAGGTATTCTACTCCACCAACAGCTTTTGGATTTGTGTCTCTCTTGCCAATGACCACTTTTTTAAATTTAAGCTCTTTTATAAGATGTGAACAAGGTGGAGTTTTGCCATAGTGATTGCAAGGCTCTAGCGTTACATGTAGAGTGTAATTTTTAAATATATCATTATGATTTTCTATAAGATAGTCATGAATTTCACTAGAATTTTCAAATTTTTGTATCTTTTTATCTTGAGTGAGCCTGTAGTATGCATCTTTGATAACCTCTACTTCGGCATGTGGAGCACCTGCTTTTGTATGCGCTTTGCAGGATAAAATAGAGCCAAATTTATCGCTTATTAAAGCACCAACTGCGGGATTTGGATAAGTAAGTCCTTGATATTTCCAAGCCTCTTTTATAGCTTCGTTCATCAAAGAGTTATCATCTACCATTTATAATAAGTTCTTGCCTTTTGTATTTCATCTAATGGTATCTTTGAAGTTTCGCCATCTTCTTCAACGATTTCTAAAATTTTGCCATCAAATGATGTTAATTTGCCTATTATTTTATCTGTATTTATTAATTTTACTTTGATATTTTCACCAACACTTCCCTTGAAATGCTCAGCTTTTTTAAGGCTTCTCTCGATTCCAGGAGAGCTAACTTCTAGTGTATATGCGCCGCCAACTGGTGGCTCTAAATCTAAAATTGGGGAAAGTATGCGAGATATTTTGGCACAAAGCTCAAGTGTAATTCCGTCTTTTGCAGTTATATAAATTCTGAAAATTCTTGCTCCGCCCTCATTCACTATTTCGCTGTCATAAAAGCTAGCGCCATTTTCTTCTATTATATTTTTAATCGTTTCCATTATCACTTTTTTCTGAATTATTATGTAACTCTGTCTCTATCTTTTCAAATAGTTTATCCATTCTATTTATCTCTTTCAAACTTTTGTCAAACTTAAAATGAAAACTTGGACATCTATACCAACCCTCGGCCTCTAAACAATAATTTTGCAGATGCCTATTTACCTTCTTTAGATGAGCTAAAATATACTTTTTTTCTTCATCATCAAACATCATCTCATCGATGTAAACTTCAGCGTCATATTTACCACGACTACAATTTACATCGACAATACAAAGACCTTGAAGCATCGCATCATTTAAAGTCGAAAGTGCCTCGGGTAGAAGTTCTCTTAAAACACTTTCAGTTCGTTGTATCTTTATACTTTTGGGCATCATATATTCCTAAAGGGTGGCTTTTTCTTCTACTTCTTTAAAGCTTTCTATAAAGTCGCCTTCTTTTATGTCATGATATCCTTCTATGCCGATACCACATTCATACCCTTTAGCAACTTCTTTTACATCATCTTTAAATCTCTTAAGTGAAGAAACTGTGCTTTCATATATGATAACACCATCTCTAATAAGTCGAACTTTCACACCTCTGTTTATAGAGCCGTCAGTTACGATACACCCTGCAATCGCACCTAATCTTGGTACCATAAATACTTCTCTTACTTGTGCTTGACCTATATTTTCCTCTCTTATAACAGGGCTTAGCATACCTGCTATCAAATCTTTTACATCGTCAATCAAGTCATATATAACATTGTAGGTTTTTATCTCGACGCCACTACTTTTTGCTTTTTCTTTTACGCTTCCTGTTGGTCTTACATTGAAACCTAAGATTATGCTATTTTCACTAGCACTTGCCAAGGCGACATCATTTTCGCTTATTCCACCGACACCTGAACTTATAACATCTATCTTCGTTTCTTCTGTCTTAATTTTTTCTAAAGAGCCTTTTATGGCTTCAAGAGATCCACCAACATCTGCTTTTATGATAACTGGTAAACTTTTTAGTGCACCCTCTGCTATCATAGAACTTAAATCATCTATAGTTACTTTTGTTGATTTTGATAATTCTCTTTGTCTTAGGTATTCAGCTCTTTTTTTAGCATACTCTTTTGCTATCTTATCAGTTGCTACTTTCACAAGCTTTTCACCAGCTCCAGGAACTGTACTTAAGCCCACAAGAACAACTGGTTCACCAGGTTTTGCCTCTTTTACAGGTTTACCAAGATCATCCATAAGAGCTTTTACTTTTCCGTATGCCACGCCAGCTACAACAGTATCTCCGACTCTCAAAGTTCCATTTTGAACAACAACAGTTGAAACTGTTCCTCTTCCTTTTTCAACCGAGCTCTCGATAACTGTAGCTTTTGCATCTTTAGCTGGATTTGCTTTTAATTCTAAGAGTTCTGCTTGAAGCAATAACACTTCTAATAAATCTTCAATTCCTTTACCAGTTTTAGCACTAATATGAACAAATTCATGTTCTCCACCCCAATCAACTGGAGTTATGCCTATCTCTGCTAGTTGAGATTTCACCAAATCAGGATTGGCACCCTCTTTATCCATCTTATTTACTGCGATTACTATAGGTACGCCTGCAGCTTTTGAGTGCTCTATCGCTTCTTTAGTTTGAGGCATCACACCATCATCTGCGGCAACTACTATAATCACAATATCAGTAACCTCGGCCCCGCGAGATCTCATTTCTGTAAAAGCTTCGTGACCTGGAGTATCTATAAATGTAACATTTTTCCCATTTTTCTCTACCATATAAGCACCAACATGCTGTGTGATTCCACCAGCTTCACCTGTTGCTACTTTTGAGCTTCTTATATAATCCAAAAGAGATGTTTTACCATGATCTACATGTCCCATGATGGTTATAACTGGAGTTCGCTCTATTGCATCTTCATCTTGATTTTCGTCATACTGCTTAACATAATCAAACTCTTCTTGTTCATCAACTGTAGATACTTCCAAATCAAACGATTCAGCTAAAATTTCTATAGCATCCTTATCAAGAAAATCATTTTTAGTAACCATTACACCCAAAGTAAAAAGTTCTTTTATAACTTCTCCTAAAGGTTTATTTATCTTTTCGGCAAATTCATATACTCTTATATCCTCTGGAATTTCAATAGAACTTATGATTTCCAAATTTTTATCCTCAACTCTTCTTCGTCGTCGTTTTCTACTTTGTCTTTTAATGCCATGATTTAAAAAGCTTGATTTTTTTACACTTTTCATTTTTGAAGGGTCAAGTTTTTTTCTTGGTATCTCTTTTACTTCCGCTTTAACAGTAAAATCAGGTAAGATAACCATCTCTTCATCTAGCTCTGTTGATACGCTTCTCATTTGCAAATTAATATCTAGATTCATCATCTTTGATTGACTGTTTTTACTTGTTGCGGATTTTTTTGCTTTTTTCTTTTTCTTAGAGGTTTCGCCAACTGCTCCAAATACTGATTCTAGTGTATTTGTTTTTTTGATACTATTATATGAAGCTTTCAGTGCAGATTTTACATCGTCATTGCTAAAAGATTTTGTTTTCTCTACTTTTGCAGGCTCAGGTCTTCTTCTTTTCTTGACGATTACCAATCCTCGTCGCTTTCTAACATTTGCGGATAAAGAGACTTTTTCAACCACTTTCTCTTCTGCCTTTGCTTCTTCTTTTACGGCTTCAGGTTTTTTATCATCTTGTTTTGCTTCAACTTTCGTTTCAGGCTCTTTTTTTATCTCTTTTATTTCACTCTTAGCAGCTTCAACTTTTTTTGGCTCTTCTTTTTTTACTGCATCTTTCTTCTCATCTACTTTGAGCTCTTTTGCTTTGAGTTCTTTTGAAACATCTTTCTTCGAAACTTCAGATGATTTTACTTTTGTTTTATTTTCTGCTTTTTCTTTTACTACTTCTTTTTTCTTTGAGATTTTTTCTACAGTCTCTTTCTTTTTAACAGTTTCTTTGACTTTAGTTTTTGCCTTAGTTGGAGTAGCTTTCTTTTCAACTGCTTTTTCTGATGCCACTTCTTCTGTTTTTTCTGTTTCAGGTTTTGGTGGCTGGGCTTTTACTCCTGTGAGTATATATGTCACAAGATTTTCTGCGATTTCAGGAGTTACGCCACTGGAAGGTGCCTTTACATCAAGTCCCATCTCCAATGCTTTTTCTACGGTTTCTTTGCTAGTTATTCCTAACTCTTTTGCTATTTCATGTATACGGATTTTACCCATTCGTACCTAACTCCTTCAATATTTTACCAAATTCTTCGATATTTTTTGATTTTATTCTAAGTCTATTCATGACTATTTTTTTGATTTTGTTCTCATTATGTTTTATACAGTTTTCACATATATAAAAACTTCTTCCTAACTCTTTATATCGCACGATACTTTCATCTATCTTTTGAAATCTATACAAATATTTTTGTGAAAATCTTTCCCTGCATATTATACACATCCGTATCGGCTTTTTAAGGTTTTGCATTATATCAGAATTTATCTGTTTTTTCACTTATTTTATAACCCTCGTTGTCAAATGTAAATATTTCCACTCTAAAATCAGCAAATACTTTGGATATTTCATTTTGAATCATAAGTGCATCTTTTTCGTGACACATTGTAAAAAAAGATGAACCACTTCCTGAAAGCGTACTCATCAAAGCTCTATTTTCTAACGCAATCTTTTGTATTTTTTTAAGCTCGGGCATCGCTTCCATTCTCTTATCTTGATGCATGCAATCTTTTGATGCAACTTTTAACATATCCCAATTTTCACTAAAAAAAGCGCTACACAATAAAGAAGCTCTTGATATATTGTGTACTGCACACTCCATAGAAAATTTTTTGTTTAATTGTGTTCTGGATTTTGAAGTGGACATTGGAGTATCTGGTATAACCATTAGTGCTCTTAAATTTTGAGGTATTTCTTTTTTTATTGAATATACTTTACCATTTTCAACCACGCTAGAAACAAAACCACCATAAACTGCAGGTGCAATATTGTCAGGATGGGGCTCATAAAAGAGTGCTCGATTAAGTATGGTTTTTTTATCTGCTTTCAAATCTGCCATTTTATATGCGCTTGCAATCGCACTAACGATTACGGCTGAGCTACTTCCTAAACCTCTGGCAAAAGGTATTTGATTTATAAATTCAAATCTAAACATTTCTCTCTTGCCTGCAAGTTCTCTATATATATCATTGAAAATTGAAACAAATAAATTATATTTTTTGAGCCTTACATTGTTTTGACCCTCGCCTTTGATAGATATACTATGATAGGACGAGCGCTTTATATGCACTTCATTATATAAACTTATGGCCAATCCCAAAGAATCAAAACCGGGACCAAGGTTTGCGCTAGTAGCTGGTATTTTAATACAAAACATTATCTCTCCTAAACTGCTGGTAATATGTAAAGAGGTTCACAATTTTTTGAAAAGATATCTTTATCTAAAAACTGAGGAAGAAAAAAGTTTTGTGAAAACTCTTCACTTGTTATATTTGTTTTAATTTTACCATTTTCTTTTATAAAATATACTTTTTTTAAAGCTCTTATAGGAGAGTTGTTGTTAAATGCAAAACCATCACTTGCGAAGATTTTACATCCTAGACTTATGCTAAGGGTTTTTAAAAAGATATATGCCACTTTTATAGCCATAAAACTACCTGGTCCATTCGCAAAATATATATTGATGATTTTATATGTTTTTAAAATTTCTTCCATAACTTTTGGCAAAGCATCGCTTGTTTGTTCAAACTTTTCATATTTTTTTACAAGCTGTCCTTTATCGTAAATTCCAACTAGCAAGGGAGATGAAAGGGCTATCACCAAAATATCAATTTCTTTATAATCGTTTATGCAAAAACCTTTTCTAACTCTTTTATATTTTCTTTTGAAATAGTTTTTATCTCATAGTTTTTAGGGTCTTTTAAAATCTCTTTTGTAAGTTTATGGTTTAGGTTATGACTGCCTGCAAATGACTCATAATCTCCTATAACCACTGAGCCTAGAAGCGATAAATCACCAATGGCATCTAAAATTTTATGTCTCACAAACTCATCTTTGTATCTCAATCCTTCTGGATTTAAAATCTTATTATCATCTAAAACAACTGCATTTTCCAACGACCCACCAAGTGCTAGACCTCTACTTCTTAGATACTGAACATCTTTTAAAAAACCAAAAGTCCTGGCTCTTGATATCTCTTTTATGAAACTTTTTTTATTATATTCAAATCTGTACTCTTGTCTTGCGATCACTGGATGGTCAAAATCAATGGTAAAATCATATGTAGGCTTCAAGGAAGGCATAACTTTTGCGTATTTTTTGCCGTCTTTTACTTCAACTTCCCTTTTTATGATGATAAATGACTTATTTTCATCCAAAATTCTTTTTCCAGCCTCATCTAGTAACATACAAAAACTAGCACTACTTCCATCCATCACAGGAATTTCTGAACTATCTACTATAATTCTGAGATTATCTATGCCATAAGAATAAACGGCAGACAAAAGGTGCTCTATCGTGGAGATATAATGTTCACTGTTGCCTATCACTGTTGCCATTTGAGTATTTACTACATTTTCTGGACTTGCTTTAACACTCATTCCTACATCACTTCTATAAAAGACTATTCCAGCGTTTGATTCCATAGGTTCTAGTGTAATCTTTACAGGTTCACCCTTATGAAGTCCTATACCTATACTTTCCACTCTTTTTAGTATTGTAGTCTGTTTGATTTGGCGTCCTTAAAATCTTTTGCCCAGTAAAGCAAAAATAATTCCTAGAATTATACTATTTTTTTGCATTATTTTCTATCTATCATTTTTTTAGCTGATTTTATGATATCAAAAATATTTAATTTCATCCAAGTTTTATCCATCCACTCTTCTGGTCTCACCTCAACACCTTGGACTACAACTCCTAAGTGAAGATGGTCTCCTAATGCTAAGCCGGTCATGCCTGTGTCCGCGATAGCTTGTCTGGCTTTTACTTTATCTCCAACGCTCACTAGAAAGCTAGAAGTATGACCATATAAAGTATATAATCCAAGTCCATGATATATTATAAGATTATTTCCATAAATGCCATTTGGATCAGCATATACGACAACTCCAGGATTTTGTGTTCTTATCTTTGCTCCTGCTATACTAGCTAAATCTAAGCCTAAGTGCCAAGCTGAACTTATTTCTTTGCCTTTATAACTATAAAATCTATGGTCTCCAAAACTTGCGACTGCAGCAGCATTTTTAAGTGGATAAAATTTGTTTTGCTTAAAATTATTAATCATAGCCGTGTCTGTTTTAGTCGTCATTTTTTCTATCAAATCTTCATTTTTCTTTCTTAGCGTTTCATTTACATATTTAAATTTTTTCACTTTAGAGGCATTTGCTAAATCTGGATTATTTTCCTCAACCAAATCACTAATTTTACCATCTAAGAAATTGTCTGTTAGCTTAATCTTTGAAATTCTATATTTTTTATCTTTATAATATAATCTTATTGGCACTCTACTTATATTTCCTGCATCATCTGTTGCAATGATATTGGCTCTAAATTTATCTTTCTCAACTGGCCAAGCTATTAAAGATATATAGTAATTTTCTTTATAAAAAGGCGTCGGAAAGTATTTCTTTCCAAAATTTGTTTGAATATATAAATCTTTTAAATTATCATCTTTTGCTTTAAATACAACAGTTGCCACTCCACCTTTTATGATTTTATATGAATTATTTACCACAAAAAGCTCTGGTCTTTTTCTATCTATTTTTATCTTTACAGTTTTTTGAGCACTATTGCCTGAAAAAAAGTTCCACTTACTGCTATCAGTGACTTCTATGTTTAATTGAAATATTTTTTTGGTACTCACAAAACCAGTTCTTGGGAATTTTATATCTATTAGTTGATTTTTTTCTACTTTAGTGTAAACTTTTTTAAGCAATAATATACTATTTTTTCCATCGCTTAGTGTAATTCGAACAAATTTTATGCCACTATCATCACTCAAATTTAGTTTTAATGGTTTTTTCAAATTCCAATTTATCGTACTTGCAATACCAATTTTAGGAGCATTTCTCTCAAACATAGATGATTTATACAAGAAGCCCATGGCTGCGATAATTAAAATCAATATTATCGATATTATAATACCTGATGAGCCATTTCTTTGTCTATTTTTGAATTTATTCATACTAATTTATCCTCTAACTTTTTTAATATTTTTTTGCTTATTTCTTTAAAATCACTGCCTATCACTTCAAATCCTGCTGAATTTTTATGTCCGCCGCCATCAAAATCTTTTGCTATGGACGATATATCTATCTCATCTTCACTTCTAATCGAAACTTTAAAACCACCATGTTCTTCTTCAAGTATCATTACTGCTACCCTAACATTGACTATATCACGAAGATAATTTACGATATTTTTAGTGTCATATCTTTTAGCGCCTGTTTCTAATAAAACTTCTTTATTTATGTAGATAAAGGCGATTTTGGCTTCATTATATAATTCAAAGTTATTTAGCACAAACCCTAACAGTCTAACCTTTGCCAAAGACTGTCTGCTCTTCAATAAACTAGCTATCTTAGCTGGATTGACACCCAATTCAACCAAACTAGAAGCATCTTTAAATGTTTGCTTATCAACATTTGAATATGAAAAAAAACCAGTATCTTCAACGATACTCACATATAAACAAATGGCACAATTTTTGGAAATTTTAACACAATTTTTAATCAATAACTTATAAACAACCATCCCCGCACTTGCACTACTAGTATCTACTAAATTTACATCACCAAAATACTCATTTGAGATATGATGGTCTATGTTTATCAAAGTATAATCACCCCGGGGAATTTTCAGTCTATCAAAACTTCCACAATCACAGCTAATAACCAAATCAAAATGGTTTGGTATTGTATCTTTTATCCTATTTATATTTGGTAAAAAATCATAAATACGAGGCAATTCTTTTGTAAAATTGTACAATGATACTTTCTTGCCTAACTTTTTTAAAACATCATACAGCGCCAATACGCTTCCTAGTGTATCGCCATCTGGACTTACATGTGAAACCAATAATATATGTTTTGAATTAATTATATATTTCCATGCTTTTTGATGCATACAGACCTCTTTTTGATAAAGTATCATTATACTTAATTTTTAATAAATAATTAATAAATAACCCATCTCGTAAAATTAATTTTGCTTAACTTTTATTTATCTCACCTCTTGACTTTTGAACATATGTTCGATATAATTTCAAACATATGTTCAAAAAGGCTACAAAATGAATCCTTGTGGAAGAAGACGAAAAAACAGAAATATTGATGTTGACCATAGTGAAATTTGCTTTAAACCATGTGGGGTTAGAGGAGATTTACTAGAAAGTGTAGTCATGTATAAAGACGAGATGGAAGCTATAAGGCTTGCAGATTTTGAATCTTTATACCAACAAGAATGCGCGGACAAGATGAATATATCTCGCCCTACTTTCTCAAGACTCATAGAATCTGCTAGAAAAAAGATAGCTGACGCCCTTTTGAATCATAAAATTTTAGAAGTACAGGAGAGATAAATGGACAAAAATATTTTAGCATGCAACAATGATAAATGCATAAAAAAAGATGAGTGTAAAAGATATAAATTATACTTAGACGGTGCAAAAGAGTACTCAACAAATGGAGGAACACCTCAAAAAGGGTGTAAAAAATTTATACAAAAATAATGAAGCTCACAATCGCTAGCGGAAAAGGTGGTACTGGAAAGACCACCGTTTCCGCAAATCTTACATCATATCTTGCAAGCCTTGGAAAAAAGGTTGTCTTAGCAGACCTTGATGTAGAGGAGCCAAACTCTGCCCTTTTTATAGATTCTAAATTAAAGAATACGAAAATTTGCAACAAGATGGTGCCTGTTTGGGAAAGTGAAAAGTGCATACTCTGTGGCGAATGTGCCAAAGTCTGCAACTTCAATGCCATAGTAGCACTTCCAAGTGAAATCTTAGTGTTTCCAGAATTGTGCCATAGTTGTTATGCCTGTAGTGAACTCTGTCCGACAGATTCACTGCCGATGAATCCTATCAGAATTGGAGAGATAAAAGAGTATAGAGCTAAAAATTTTAGTTTTGTCGAGGGAAGATTAGACCTTGGACAGGAGATGGCTGTTCCTCTTATATCTCAAACCATAGAGTATGTGGATAAAAATTTTGAAAACTATGTCAAAATATTTGATGCACCTCCAGGAACGAGCTGCCCTGTTATTGAGGCAAGTCGTGGGAGTGATTTTGTAGTATTAATCACTGAGGCTACACCTTTTGGACTCAATGATCTCAAACTTGCAGTTGAAACCATGAGGGTTTTGAAACAAAATTTTGGAGTGATTATCAATAGAGATGGTATAGGAGATGAGAGTGTTCAAAAGTATTGTCAAGATGAAAATATACCTATAATCACAAAAATAAAAAACGATAAAGAAATAGCAAAACTCTACTCAAAAGGGGAACTAATATATCCAAAAATCTCTCATTTTAAAGACTCACTTGATGAAATAGTAAAGTTTATGGGAGGCGTAAAATGAAAGAGATCGTTGTTATTTCTGGCAAGGGTGGTACAGGAAAGACATCTTTGAGCGCTTCTTTTGCTTATCTTGAGGGTAAAAATGCTCTTATTTGTGACTGTGATGTGGATGCTGCAAATATGCATCTACTCCTAGACGCTGATTTTTCACAAAGAGAAGATTTTTTTAGTGGTGAAGTTGCTTTTATAGATGAAAATCTGTGTACAAATTGTGGCGAGTGTAAAGATGTATGTCGATTTGATGCTATACATGTAGAGAATGGCCAACACAGAGTTGATCCTATCTCTTGCGAGGGGTG
>JALUMJ010000039.1 GCA_027040375.1 Campylobacteraceae bacterium | reverse complement strand
AATCAAACCTATCTATCATAGAGGATTTGAAGTATCAAAGAGATGAATTGTATCAAAATTTATCTCTTATGGCGGGTAAAAAAATCACTCATATAGACAACTCAAAACTTCCAAATATACAAAACCTCAAGTACAAACCAAGTGAAAATATCGAAGTACTCAAGAGCAATCTAAAGGCGATAGATGAAGGTATCAATCAAATTTCAGCCATCAAAAAACCAAAAATAAAACTAGAAGATACTATCAATGTTTATAACTACAATGACTACAATAAAGCAGTCTTGAAAGATTTGCCAGGTCAACAAAATCAACTAATGCTAAGTTTTAGCTTGAACCTTTATGATAGTTCAACTTCAAGCAAAAAACAGTCAGCCATGTTGGCAAAGTTGGTCAAAAAAGAGCAGTTAAACTATGCTAAATCAAAAGAGAAGATAGCGTTTGACTTGGCTAGAAAAAAACTCTTAACCCAAAAGGCAAAAATCAACTCAGCTAAAAGTGCTTTAGAGATGGCAAATAGTGTTTATGACATAATTTTAACTAAGTACCAAAATGGCATAGTTGACAACATCGCCTATCTTGATGCATTGAGCAAAAAAACGACAAATCGAGCACTATACAATCAAGCTCTAAATAACTACGAGATAGCAAAAGCAAACTACTATTTCAGCAGCGGAGTTGATTATCAGAAGGTTTTAAAGATGAAATTTTAGGGATTTATAATCCCTAAACAATAAATTTTCAATGCTTAATATTATCTCTAGGGACAAACTTTAAAACAGTAGCATTTATGCAAAATCTTTGTCTGCCTCCTGGGGCATCATTAAATACATGTCCTAGGTGGATTCCGCTTTTTTTGGCTATGATTTCAACTCTGTGCATTCCGTAGCTATTGTCTTCTCTTTCCACTACTGAGCCATCAACTGCTTTGAAAAAACTAAGCCAGCCTGAGCCTGAATTAAATCTATCTCTTGTGTCAAAAAGTATGTCTCCGGAGAGTTTATCGACAAAGACACCATCTGGGGTATGTTTAAATATGTCGTATTGTTTGCAATATCTGCCATCTGTGCCTTGATTAAAAGCAACATTGAAAGCTTCGCTATTTTCACCTAATTTTAAGTATCCCAAAGCTTTATAAAAATCTTTTTTATTCATATATCCCCTATGCGAAAATAGCTCTTTACCGTCTTTTATAAAAAGAATAGTTGGAGTTGCATCTAGCTTTGTTTTGATATCAAAGCCTTTTAATTGATCACTATGTGCAGTTCTAAGAGGTGTATCTCCGTTGTATGAAGAAGTAACATCTTTTTTAAATTTTTCACAATATGGACAATCTACAGCATCTATAACGACTACTTCTTTTCCGCCAAGAGGCTCTATGAAGGAGATTTGTTTTTTTGCTTTTTCAAATTTTACACCTGTTGTGTGATTTGGACAATAACCATTTGGATTCTTTTGAAGATAGTTTTGGTGATAACTCTCGGCATCATAAAACTTCTCCAAAGGCTTTATCTGTGTAGTTATCTTGCCATATCCTGCCTTATTTAGAAGTTTTTGGTACTCATCTTTTGTCTCAAGAGCTATCGCGTGTTGTTTTTCATTTGTATAAAATATAGCACTTCTGTAATTGTTGCCTATATCGTTACCCTGTCCGTCTGTCTGAGTTGGGTTGTGAAGTTCCCAAAAATCCTTTATAAGTTTTTTAGCACTTACCTTTGTGTTATCAAATTTGACTTCGACTGATTCTGCATAGTTTACCAAGCCTTTTGGCGTAGAGTGTCTATATTTTAAGACAGTATCATAGGTAGGATTTGGATAATTTCCCCCGGCATAACCAGATTTTGCATCTATAACCCCAGGGATTTGCTCAAAATGTTTCTCCACTCCCCAAAAACATCCCGCACTAAAAACTATAGTCTCCTGCTTTGCATAAATTGACATCACTATTCCTATTATTAAAATTATAAATTTCATTCTATCATCTCCTTGTTAACTTTTTTTAAGTAAAACATTGTTTTTATAGTATCACTACTATGTAAAATACATGTATAGTTGTTGCTGAGGCACAGGTTCTTTACTATACTTAAGCCTAGCCCAAAGCCACTTTTCTTTCTATTTTTGCTTTTATCTATCGTGAAAAAAGGCTCAAAAATCTTATCTTTAAACTCTTCATCTATCTTGTTTCCGCTATTTTCAAATACAATGATATTGTTTTTATCATATACCTTTATGTAGCCTATTTCTGTGTGTTTTATAGCATTATTCAATAGATTTAAGATTATCTTTTTTAAATCTGTTTTATTAAACTCTATGGAGAATCCCTCTTTAAGCTCATTTAGGTATTTTACATCTGCTTTTAGTGGTAATACAGGGAAGATTTCATCTTGTACTAAAGTATATAATTCTATCTTATTCTTAGTTTTATGCCTATCCATAGATGTTATAAATTCAAGCATATCTACTGTTAATTCATCCAAAAACTTTATCTCTTCTTTCATATGAGATAGTGCTTGAGGGAGATTTTGGCTCTCTATCATACCATCTTCCATCTCCTCTATATAGCCATTTAGTATAGTGATTGGCGTCTTTATATCATGAGCCATAGATATAAGTAGGTTCGATAGATCTTGGTTTTTTTGTTTCAAATCTTCTATGAGATATTTTAATTGGTCAGACAAAAAGTTCATATTGTCATTTATGTCATTTATCTCTGTTATTGTGTTTTGACTGGTGTCTTTGGCATAGTTTTCATTTTTGATATCCTCTAAGCGATTTTTTATAAAATCAAATTTCAAGGAGAGATATCTTCCAAGTATAAAACTTATAATACCCACAACAGGAGTTAGAAAAATAACAACAAATACAATCTGAATAACCATAGGTATCCCAATAGGTTTGCCGATGATGATATAAGTCAAAAACGAGCTTAAAATAGATATAAAAAACCCCGCTAATGTATAGATGATGATCAAAAATGATTTAATTTTCATATATCTTGTATCCCATCCCTCTTACGGTTTTTATGATCTCTTTATCATAATACTCTTTGACCTTCTCTCTTATATGATAAATATGGCTGTTTATACCTTGCTCATCTATCTCTCCAAGATAATTGTCGTATATGATTTGAGCCAAATCCGCTCTTGAAAAAACCCTGTTTTTATTGTTTATCAATGCAGACAAGATTGTATATTCACTTGGTGTAAACTCTATCTTAAAGCCATCTATAAGTACCTCTTTTGCCTCTTCTTTGAGAATTATATCACAAAGAGATTTATCCTTAAGGCAAGCGATTTCCTCTTTTCTTTTTAACAAAGATTTGATTTTGACAGCCAACTCTCTAGCGGAAAATGGCTTTGCGATATAGTCATCTACCCCGCAATCATACCCTTTTGTTTTAAATTCCATCGTGTCAAGTGCACTAATCATAACAATCAAGCACTTTTTTGATTTTTTTCTTATGGTTTTGCATATCTCAAATCCATCTACATGTGGTAACATGACATCAAGCGTGATTAAGTCATATGAATTTGAGGCTATTTTGGAGATAGCCTCTCTTCCGTCATATGCGATATGCGTATCATAAAGATTGCTCTGCAGTCGATTTTTTATAAACTCAACTATGCTCTCTTCATCTTCTACTATCAGTATCTTTTTTT
>JALUMJ010000038.1 GCA_027040375.1 Campylobacteraceae bacterium | reverse complement strand
ATAATACCAGAGTTATTACTAGTAACTGGTGTTGTTTTTTTGGTTTTAATGTTTTTGTTAAACAAAACCTTATATAAACCACTTTTGGACTTTATGGACAATAGAGATGAGTCAATCGCGAGAGACCTAGAGGGCGCAGGCAAAAATAGTAGCGATGTATTAGCTTATAAAGATGAAGCCGATAAGATTGTCTTAGCTGCAAAAGGTGAGGCTGGTAAGATAAGAGAATCTGCGCTTATGAAAGCCAGAGAATCTGCTACTAAAAAAGTAGAAGAAAAAAAAGCACAACTTGAAGAAGAGTACAATAAATTTGCTAAAGAATTGGCAAATCAAAGAGATGAACTTAAAGTTGCACTATTGACAAAAATGCCAATCTTAAAAGATAGCATTTCTACAAAATTAAGTAAGATTTAGGGGGCGTCATGAAAAAAATTATTTTATTTTTAATGCTTGTTTTGCCTGTTGTTATTTTTGCATCTGGTGAAAGTGGAGCAGAGCATGGCACTGATATAATTCCTAGGACTATAAACTTTGTCATATTTGCAGGTATCATATATTACTTAGCAGCAAAACCTATAAAAGATTTTTTTGTTGGCAGAAGCAGTTCTATCGCAGATCAGCTAAATTCCATTCAAGAAAAACTAAAAGCTAGCAATAAAGAAAAAGAAGATGCAAAAGAGTTAGTTGCTAAAGCAAAAGTTAGTGCAAAAAGTATAATCAAAACAACACAACAAGAAATTGAACTACAAAAAGCAAAAATATCCGAAGATTTAAAAGTTGAATTGGGCAATATGGATAAAAGCTTCGATGATCACTGTGAAATTGAGAAGAGAAAAATGACTAGAGAAGTTATAACTGAAATTTTAGATGTGGTATTTGAAGAAGGAAATCTGTCTTTAGAAAAAGATGAGCTTTTAAATATTGTTATGAAAAAGGTTGCATAAATGAGCATACAAATAGCAAAAAAATATGTCAATGCCTTGATTAAAAGTTGCGATGAGAAAAAATTAAACAGCTATTTTAAAGAATTAAAGAGCTTATCACTGCTCTATTCTCAAGAAAAATTCTTAAATATTATACTTTCTCCAGATGTAAAATTATCTGAAAAAGAAAAGTTTATATTGTCGTTGAATCAAAACAATGATGAAAAATTTATTAATTTTTTAAAGTTATTAAACAAAAATGATAGATTGAACCTAATACCACTTATCTGTGATGAGTTAAGATATCAAGTTGCAATCGAAAATAATGAATTTTCTGGTATTGTGATGAGTGATTTTGACATTGCAGCTAAAAAAATCAAAACACTAGAAGAGAGTTTTAGTAAGAAGTTTAATTCAAAAATCAAGTTAGTAAAATCCAAAGATAAATATCCAGGCGTTAAAGTTGAAATAGATGATTTAGGTGTGGAAGTTAGCTTTTCACTTGAGCGATTAAAAGCACAAATGTCAGAGCACATTTTAAAAGCAATATAAATAATAATAAAAAGAAGTTAAGGAGTAATTTGTGGGAGCAAAAATGAAAGCTGATGAAATCAGTTCAATCATTCAAGAGCGTATAGAAAATTTTGAGTTAAATGTAGATGTTGAGGAAACAGGTAAGGTTATATCTATAGCCGATGGTGTTACAAATATCTATGGTCTTAAAAATGTTATGGCCGGAGAAATGGTAGAGTTTGAAAATGGCGAAAAAGGTATGGCTCTTAATCTTGAGGAATCAAGCGTTGGTGTTGTTATCCTTGGAAGTGGAACTGGTATCAAAGAAGGTACATCAGTAAAAAGACTTGGAAAACTTCTTCGTGTTCCTGTCGGTGATGCCATGATTGGCCGAGTAGTAAATCCACTTGGTGAACCAGTTGATGGTAAAGGTCCAATTGAAACAACTGAAACAAGATTTGTTGAAGAAAAAGCACTTGGAATTATGGCTAGAAAATCTGTCCACGAGCCTTTGCAGACTGGTATCAAAGCCATCGATGCACTTGTTCCTATCGGAAGAGGTCAAAGAGAGCTTATAATCGGTGATAGACAAACAGGTAAAACAACTATCGCAATTGATGCAATTATAAATCAAAAAGGTCAAGATGTTGTATGTATTTATGTAGCAATTGGGCAAAAACAATCAACCATAGCGCAAGTTGTAAAAAAACTTGAAGAACACGGAGCCATGGAATATACAATAGTAGTGGCTGCTGGCGCATCTGATTCTGCAACACTTCAATACTTAGCTCCATATGCTGGTGTCAGTATGGGTGAATATTTTAGAGACAATTCAAGACATGGCTTGATTGTTTATGATGATTTAAGTAAGCATGCTGTTGCATATCGTGAAATGTCTTTGATTCTTCGTCGTCCTCCGGGTCGTGAAGCTTATCCTGGTGATGTATTTTATCTTCACTCTAGATTGCTTGAACGAGCTGCGAAATTAAGTGATGCACTTGGAGCTGGAAGCTTAACAGCTTTACCAATCATTGAAACACAAGCGGGTGATGTATCTGCTTATATTCCTACAAATGTTATATCTATCACAGATGGTCAGATATTTTTGGAATCAGACCTGTTTAACTCTGGAATTCGTCCAGCGATTAATGTAGGGCTTTCTGTTTCTCGTGTTGGTGGTGCTGCTCAAGTTAAGGCTATCAAGCAGGTTGCTGGTACACTAAGACTAGACCTTGCACAATATCGTGAATTACAAGCTTTTGCACAATTTGCTAGTGATCTGGATGAATTAAGTAGAAATCAATTAGAGCGTGGACAAAGGATGGTTGAAGTTTTAAAGCAGCCCCCATATTCTCCATTACCTGTTGAAAAACAAGTTATAATCATATTTGCTGGTGCAAAAGGTTATCTTGACGATATATCAGCCGAATCTGTTGTAAAATTTGAAGCTGAATTATACCCATTTATAGAAGCAAAATACCCTCAAATACTTGAACAAATAAGAAGCAAAAAAGTACTTGATAAAGATGTGGAAGAATTATTAGGGAACGCATTAAATGAGTTTAAAGCAACTTTTGAGTTAAAGTAAGGATAAGCTATGGCAAACCTGAAAGAGATAAAAAGAAAGATTAAAAGTGTAGAAAACACTAAAAAGACTACAAGGGCTATGAAACTTGTTTCTACTGCAAAGCTAAGGCGCGCAGAGATGGCCGCTAGAAAGTCTAGAGTTTATGCACAAAAAATTAATGAAGTTTTGTCTGATATTGCTCAAAAAATTAACCAATATAAAATTGGTGGAATTGACAGCCGTTATTTTGATTTAAAAGATACTATTGATAAAGTAGATATCGTTTTTGTTACAGCAGATAAAGGTTTGTGTGGTGGTTTTAATATACAAACTATCAAACAAGTTCAATTGCTAATGAAAGAGTATAAAGACAAAAAAATCAAAGTAAGACTAAGAGCAGTCGGTAGAAAAGGTGTTGATTTCTTTCGATTCCAAGGAGTGGAGCTTTTGAGTAGTTATGTAGGTGTTAGTTCATCGCCAGATTATGAAAAAGCACAAGAAATCATAAATGAGGCGATTGCTGATTTTGAAAATGGAGTAACAGATAAAGTTATTTTAATTCATAATGGCTATAAAAATATGATTTCTCAAGAGTTAAAAGTTGTTGATATTGTTCCGATAGAAGAGCCAAAATCAACTGATAGTGTTTCTTTGTCTTTGATGGAGTTAGAACCAGCAGAAGATGAAACTATTTTAAACTCTTTGATGAAAAAGTATTTCGAGTATAATATGTACTATGCTCTTATAGATTCACTAGCAGCCGAGCATAGTGCTAGAATGCAAGCCATGGATAATGCTACAAATAATGCAAGTGAAAGAGTTCACAAGTTAACACTAGCTTATAATAAAGCTAGACAAGAGTCGATTACTACTGAGTTGATAGAGATCATCAGTGGTGTTGAGTCTATGAAATAATTGCTAAAACTAAAAGGAGAATATTCTATGAATATGAATGGAATAATAAGCCAAATTATGGGTCCGGTTGTCGATGTGGATTTTGACGGTTACCTTCCTGTCATAAATGAGGCTATAGAAGTTAAATATACTGCTGAGGGAAAAGAACATAGGTTAATATTGGAAGTAGCAGCCAACCTAGGTGACAATAGAGTTAGAACAATTGCTATGGATGCAAGTGAAGGTCTAACAAGAGGGACTAGTGTTACAGCTTTGGGTACTTCGATACAAGTGCCTGTCGGTGAAGAAGTGCTTGGTAGAATGTTTAATGTAATAGGCGAGCCTATTGACTTGCAGCCACAAGTAGAAACAAAACTAAGATGGTCGATTCATAGAAGTCCTCCACCATTTGAAGAGCAAAGTACAAAGAGTGAAATCTTTGAAACAGGTATAAAAGTTGTGGATTTACTTGCTCCTTATGCAAAAGGTGGAAAAGTTGGATTGTTTGGTGGTGCTGGTGTTGGTAAAACAGTTATCATCATGGAACTTATACATAATGTTGCGTTAAAACACAGCGGATATTCAGTATTTGCTGGTGTTGGAGAGCGAACTAGAGAAGGAAATGACCTTTATCATGAAATGAAAGAATCAAATGTACTTGATAAAGTTGCACTGTGCTATGGTCAAATGAGTGAGCCTCCAGGAGCAAGAAATAGAATTGCGCTGACTGGTATCACCATGGCTGAGTATTTTAGAGATGAAATGGGATTAGATGTGTTGATGTTTATCGATAATATCTTTAGATTTTCTCAAAGTGGAGCTGAGATGAGTGCACTTCTTGGAAGAATTCCAAGTGCTGTTGGTTATCAGCCAACACTTGCTAGTGAAATGGGAAGATTGCAAGAAAGAATTACATCAACAAATAAAGGCTCAATTACTTCAGTTCAAGCTGTCTATGTGCCTGCAGATGACCTTACTGACCCAGCACCTGCGACAGTTTTTGCTCACTTAGATGCAACTACGGTTTTAAATAGAGCAATCGCAGAAAAAGGGATATATCCAGCGGTTGATCCACTTGACTCAAGTTCTCGTATGCTTGATCCTCAAATATTAGGGCTAGAACATTATGATATAGCAAGAGGCGTACAAGCGGTTCTTCAAAAATATAAAGACTTGCAAGATATTATCGCAATTCTAGGTATGGATGAGTTAAGTGAGGAAGATAAGCAAGTGGTAAATCGTGCTAGAAAAATTGAGAGATTTTTATCCCAACCTTTCTTTGTTGCTGAAGTGTTTACGGGAAGTCCTGGAAAATATGTAACACTAGAAGATACGCTAGCTGGATTCAAAGGTATATTAGCAGGTAATTATGATGATTTACCAGAAGCTGCTTTTTATATGGTAGGAAGCATTGAAGAAGCCAAGGAAAAAGCTGAAAAGCTAAAAAACAAGTAAGCTTTTAATAAGGTAGAATTATGGAAACATTAAGATTAGAAATCGTGACTCCAGATGGTCAAATATTTGCAGATGATATTAAGACTGTAACACTACCAGGGAGCGAGGGAGAATTTGGAGTTCTTCCTCATCACGCCTCATTGGTATCGTTGTTACAAACAGGAATTATAGATATAGAATTAGTAAATGGTGACCACGAACTAGTTGCAATAGACTGGGGACATGCAGAAGTAGATGAAACTAAAGTGACTGTATTGGCAGATGGAGCAGTCGCAATAGTTGGTGAAAATGAAAGTGCAATAGCCCAATCAATAAGTAAAGCAAAACAGTTGATTGAAAGCATTAGTGACTCAGATATAGCTATTGCCATGGCAGAAGCTAAAATTGATTTGATATTGAAACAAAGAAAATACTAATTAAATGCCAGCAATTGATATATTGATAAACTACATTTCAAGAAGTAGCATCATAACTTTGTTTGTTTTAATTTGGCTATCCTTTTATTTTATTACAACATTTGGCGTTTTAATAAGTAAATATTTTTATTTAAGTGCATGGCTTAAGATAGAGAGAAATTCACTTGAATCTATGCTTATGGGTGCTAAAACTGTCAGAGATGATTCAATTTTAAGAAAATGCACAAGTGCTTTTAGTACTTCAGAAAACCTCCTAAATGTTTGTAAAAATGTTGCACAAAAAAATTCAACAAATGGGCTATGGTTGCTTTCGATGATAGCATCCACATCCCCATTTATTGGCTTATTTGGAACTGTTGTTTCTATATTAGATACATTTAGCGGGTTGGGGCAGAGCGGCAGTGCATCTCTTGGTGTTATTGCTCCAGCTATAAGTGAAGCACTTGTGGCAACTGCAGCTGGTATATTTGTAGCAATTCCAGCTTATAGTTCACATTTGTTTATAAAAAGAAAAGCGTATGAAGTTATTATGTGCGTTGAGAGAGAAAGTGAATTAATTTTGTCTAATACTTCAAAGGAAAATAAAGGTCAAAAGAGTGATGTATGATTGGGAAGACAAACCTGATTTAAATATTACTCCTTTAGTGGATATTATGTTGGTTTTGTTAGCCATTTTAATGGTAACAACTCCAGCCATGGTTTATCAAGAAAAAATAGTTCTTCCTGATGGCTCAAAATCTTCAATTGTAAAAAAAATACCAGAATTAGAAATCAGAATCAGCAAAGATCAAAAAGTTTATATAAAAAAAGATATGTTTTTACTTAAAGAATTTGCTGATAATTTCATATTAATTAAAAATAAATACAGTTTAAAAAGCATAGTTTATATAAAAGCAGATGAAACTCTAAAATACAAAGATGTTATGCAGGTTTTAAAAAGTGTAAAAGAAGCTGGCTTTACTAAAGTATCATTAGAAACAAATGGATAATAAGAATAAATCAATCTACAATATTATAGGTTTTTTGATTGCTGGTATTTTTTACCTAGCAGTGCTTATTTTTGTAGGATTTTATTTGCAAGAAACAATCCGTAAAAATATTAAATATACAGCAAATAAAAATGTTGTATTAGACATAACGCTAGTTGAAAAAAAATCCAAACCAAAAAGAGATGTGCGTAAAAAAATCAAGAAACATGCAAAAAAAATCAAGAAAATTGCATCAAAACCAGTGCAAAAAAAACATAAATCAACTAGCACTAAAAAAATATCTCTTCAGGGTCTTTTTAAAAAAGTAAATATAAAAAATATTAAAGAACCAACAGTTAAAAGAAGTGAACCAAAAAGAAGAAAAATTATATCTGCCCAAAAACAACAAGAGAAAAATATCACAAAAAACGATGCTAAAAAGATTGTTAAATCTTTAAATTTTGAAAATAAAAAGAATATCATATCAAGCAAAGATGGGGTTTATGATAAATTTAAAGGAAAAATTACACAAATTTTAGATGAAAATTGGCAAAATACAATAGATACTGTTTCTGGCAATAGTGCTACGGTTACTGTAATTATTGATAAATTTGGAACTTTTAGTTATAAAATAGAAAAACTTTCGTATAATAATGATTTTAATTCCAAGTTAAGAGATTTTCTTGAAGTTATGAAAGATAAAGATTTCCCTCCCTTTGAAGGTGGAGAGATTTTTAAAATACAAGTTGAATTTAAGGATATCAGACAATGATTAAGAAGATAATATTAATACTCATGTTTACAAGTGTTATTTTTGCAGCAGATGCTACGGTTGAAATAGTAAAGAAGATTGATTCTTTGCCTAAAATTGCCATTCAAGATGCAAGTGATAGCAGTGTAAATTTAAATTTTAGAAAAAGATTTTATAAGATAATCGCAGGAGATTTAAGAGTAAGTGCTCATTTTAGAGTCCTCGATGAATACTTGAAAAGTAGTTTTGACGGCAGTGCCCAGGAAAATTTTCTAAGTAAAAAAAGTGTAGATTTGATACTTAGATTCAAAATTACACTTCAAAACGATTATGTAATTGCAATTGTTAAACTGATAAATGCCAGCAGTGGAGAAGTGAAAAATGAAACAAATTATAAAATACAAAATAAAAAAAGATATCCATTTCTAGCGCATAGAATTGTTGTTGCCATAAATGACTTGATTGGAGCTCCTAGTATAAAATGGATGGAGCAATTTGTTATATTTTCAAAATATACAGGAGCAAAACAATCTGAAATAGTTGTTTCTGATTATACTCTTAGTTTTCAAAAAACTATAGTCAAGGGCGGACTTAATATATTCCCGGTATGGGCAAACAGTGCGCAAAATGCTTTTTATTACTCTTCATATAATGGATATGTGCCTACGCTATACAAGGTTGATTTGACAAATGGCAGTAGAGAGAAAATAATATCCTCAAAGGGTATGTTAGTTTGTTCTGATGTTTCAGCAGATGGAAAAAAACTGTTATTAACAATGGCACCAAATGATCAAAC
The DNA here is from genome assembly GCA_027040375.1 of Campylobacteraceae bacterium. Lineage (GTDB taxonomy): Bacteria > Campylobacterota > Campylobacteria > Campylobacterales > Sulfurospirillaceae > JAADIZ01. Next base: position 5,091 of record JALUMJ010000038.1, on the reverse strand, counting down.
TGATATATATTTGTATGATTTAGCGTATAAGCAACTTGAAAAGATTACAAAATATTCTGGTATAGATGTAAATGGTAATTTTGTTGATAATGACAAAAAGATTATTTTTGTTTCAGATAGGCTTGGATATCCAAATATTTTCTCTAAAAATCTAGATAGTTCTTCTGGTGTTGAACAAATGGTTTACCGTGGAAAAAATAATAATTCAGTTTCTGCAATAGGAAATTATATAGTTTATTCAAGTAGAGAAAAAACGAGTGAATTTGGTAGAAAAGTTTTCAATTTATATTTGATATCAACAAAAACTGATTATGTTAGACAATTAACTGCAAATGGTCGAAATTTATACCCTAGATTCGCTAATGACAAAGAAACTATAATGTTTATAAAGCAGTATAAAAATCAAAGCTCATTAGGCATTATAAGGTTAAATGCCAACAAAAGTTATCTTTTTCCCCTTAAAGTTGGGAAAATTCAATCAATTGATTGGTAATTTAAATAAAATATGATAAAATACTGGACAATATAAAAAATCAAAAGGTGGTAATTATGAAGAAACTGGTTTTAGTGAGCATGGGTGTAGCTGTTTTGTTATTTACAGGATGTAGCCAAAAGAATCCAGATGTGGATATGACTAATAAAAATCAAAAAATGCAAAAGACAGACAACAATACTGCAGGCAATGGTGGCATGAATACAAACAATATGGATTCAAATAGCATGAGCGGTAATGCTATGGCAAACAATAGTGAAAATACCGTAAAATATCTAATCGCAAATTTAGAATCTAAATTGTCACCAATTTATTTTGATTTTAATAAATATAATGTAAGAGCTGATATGCAACCAGTTGTTGAAAAAAGTGCCACAATGCTAGATGCAGACAAAGCTCAAAAGTTATCAATCAAAGTTGAAGGTAATGCTGATGAGTGGGGAACTGATGAGTATAACTATGCACTTGGCTTGAAAAGAGCAAAAACTGTTAAAGATGAACTATCTGCACAAGGTGTTTCAACTGATCGCATGATGATTGTTAGTTACGGAGAAAGTAATCCTGTATGTACTGAGCATAATAAGGCATGTTGGAGCAAAAACAGAAGAGTTGATTTTGAACTACTACCATAAAAATATACCGCCATGCCTTTAGGGCATGGCATAACTACATGCGTCAAAAATATCTTTTTTACTAAGGGGCGAAGAATGAATAAAATATTAGCATTTTTAATTTTAGTGCCAATTGTTTTATTTTCTGCTGAACCATCTGTATATGGTGCTGGTAATTTGAATAGTGCAAATCCTTATGGCTTGAGTCCGAGTGAAAAAAAGATTGTTCAAAATTCGAATGATTTAAAAAAACTACAAAAGAAGATAAATTCAATTAACTTGAAGTATAATGATTTACAAGAGAAGTTTGATGGTGTGCGCTCTGTTGTGGAATCAATTAGCAACAAAATAGGAAAAATTGATAAAAATAAATTTAGCCAAAAAGAGATAAATACTAATCTTTCAAATCAAATTGAGCAGCTCAAAAAAAGTATCAACGATAGTCTAGAATTGCAAAATACAAATCAAGATAAAGTAAAAAATGTATTAAGTGAGCTAAGCTCACTTATTGATTCTATTAATACGAATTATCTACCAAAAGAAAAATTTGAAGCATTGCAAAAAAAACAAGCAGATTTTCAAGCAAAAGTTGAAAATATGTTTAAAAAATTAAATAGTGAAAAAAGAAAAAATTCTATTTCTTCGAAAAATGGCTCCACTCTTATCAAAGAAGCATATAAATATTTTAAAAATAAATCTTATGGCGAATCGCAAATCAGATTTGCAAGATTGGTGAAGATAAAATATAAACCAGCTACTAGTAACTATATGCTCGGTGAAATTTCTTATAGACAAAAAAAATATAAAAATGCAATATCTTACTATAAAAAAAGTATAGCTTTGTATGATAGAGCTTCTTTTACTCCAACTCTTTTGTATCACACGGGAATATCTTTAAGTAAATTAAAGAAAAACTCAGAAGCAAGAAAATTTTTCACTGCACTTAAGACAAACTATCCAAACTCAAAAGAGGCTAAGGCACTTAAAAAATAATTTGAGTATTTCGTGATTATTTTCTTTTTAAATCATAATAATCTTTTCATCTAAGGCTTTCTCAAAACAAAATATGGTAAAATAGTATGTTTATATAAGCAAGGAGATTTAATGGCTATAAGCGAAAATCAAGTTGTTTCTATTCAGTACGAATTAAAAGATGTTGAAAGTGGTGAAGTTTTAGATTCAAATTTAGATGCTGCTCCTCTCACATTTATCGTAGGAAAGGGACAAATAATTCCAGGTTTAGAGAGCGAAATAATGAAGCTTTCTCTAAATGACACATCAGATGTAAAGGTTGCTGCTAAGGATGCATACGGAGAGTATGATGAAAAAGCAGTTCAAACTTTGCCTAAAGAGCAATTTGCCGGGTTAGAATTAACTGAAGGTATGACTCTTTATGGTCAAGGCGAAGATGGTGGCACAGTTCAAGTTACAGTAAAAAGCTTTGACGATGAAAATGTTAATGTAGATTTTAATCATCCATTAGCAGGTAAAAACTTACTTTTCGCATTAAGCGTTACAGAAGTAAGAGATGCAACTGCAGATGAATTAATGCAAGGTTATGTTGGTGCCCCTCAAGGTGGTGGATGCGGATGTGGATCAGGTGACAGTTGTCACGATACAGAAGAAGATGCACAAGAAGACTCTTGTTGTTCAACTGACGGTGGTAGCTGCGGTTGTGCTTGATAGAGATTTTATCGCAAAATCTAGGGCTTCTAAAGAAGCCCTAAAATCAGCAAATCTACTAAAAAATTTAAATATCAATGCTTTAATCATAGGAGATAGAGGTGTTGGTAAAAATACACTCGCAAGACACATATTGGACGCCCCTACAGTTGATGGAGACAAGTTTAAGGAATTACTCAAAGCTTTAGAGGTAAATAATAATCTAATTATTAAAAATTTTGATAAAATTGTCAATTTTGAGCAATTAAAAAAAATAATAAATAATAAGAAAATTATCGCAATTAGTGAAAATTCTTTAAATAATTCAATAGAAGACTCTTTTTTTAGTCTCAAAATTCATTTGCCACCCTTGAAAAGCAGGATGGAAGATGTCAGTGCATTATCAGATATATTTTATAACGAAGCGAAAGAAATATATGGAGAACTCACGAGTGAATTTGATTTAAACCAAATCGAACTAGATTTAAGTGAAAATATTTATTCACTAAAAAAATCAGTATATTTTGCATATTTAAAAAATAGTTTAACATCAAAAGATGTGCAAGATATGCTAGAGCAGTTTTTGATTGATAAGTTAGGAAGTGGCAATGATTATAGGCAATTGCTACATATCTTTGATGTTCCATTGATAAAAAGTGGATTTAAAAAATATGGTTCCCAACTCGCCATAAGTAAAGCATTTGGACTCAATAGAAACACACTAAGAAAAAAAATTAACGAATATCAGCTAGAAGGATGATGATGGATTTTATAGGTATATTTTCAGGACAAGGCAGCCAAAAAGTGGGAATGGGTAAAGATTTTTTTGATAATTCTAAATTAGCTAGAGAAATGTTTGCTAAAGCTAGTGATAGATTAGATTTGGACTTTGAACGGTTACTTTTTGAGGAAAATGATAAATTAGCACTTACGCAGTTTACTCAGCCAGCAATTTTGCTAGTTGGTGCTATCGCATATAGTTTGTTTCGTTATCAGGTATCTCAAAAGCCAAAGTTTCTTTTGGGTCATTCTCTTGGAGAGTTTACTGCGTTATATGCTTCTGGTTCGCTAAATTATTTAGATGCGCTAGAACTTGTTTATAATAGAGGTTTATTGATGAGTAGTGCATGTGAAGATAAAGAAGCTGGCATGATGGCGCTTCTTGGCTTGAGCGATGAGAAAACTCAAGATTTAGTAGCAGAGGCACAAAATAATAATAAAAAAATATGGGCAGCAAATTATAATTGTGATGGACAGATAGTCTTGGCTGGTGATAAAAAAGATTTAGCTAGCATGGAAAATTATTTTAAAGAAAATGGAGCTAAGAGGGCGATATTGTTAAATATGTCTGTAGCTAGCCATTGTCCAATTCTTAATGTTGCGCAAGATGAATTAAAAAAGTATTTAAATAATTTTGTCAAAGATAGTTTTGAAGTTCCTGTTATTTCAAATGTTCTTGCCAAAGAATATAGCACAAAGAATGATGCCGTGAAACTGCTTACAGAGCAATTGATTAAGCCAGTATTGTACAAGCAATCTATCAAAAGTGTAGAGGCCACATGTGAAGCTTTTATAGAGTTTGGTGGAAGTGTGTTAAAGGGAATAAACAGAAAAATTACAAAAGTTCCAACAAAATCAATAGCCGATATGAGTTCTTTAGAATCTGTAATTTCAGAGTTTCAATGAAAATTACACTAGCACAAATATCACCTAAATTAAAAAAGATTTCAGTAGAAGAATTTAGTAAATATTTGGAAAAAATTGATACGGATTGTGAATTAGTTGTTTTTCCAGAACTTGCATTAAATGGCTATTTTTTAAAAGATGCTGTCTTTGAAGATGCTTATAATTTAAGTGAAATAGAAGAATTCGCAAAACTTTCAAACCATTTTGATATCGTTTTTGGAGCGGTTTTTAAGGAAGAGCATAAGTTTTTCAATAGCGCTTTTTATTGTTCAGGGGGAAAGATAAAACACATTCATCATAAAACTGCTCTTCCAAATTATGGTCTTTTCCAAGAAGCTCGTTTTTTCTTTAGGGGAAATGAGATAGAGGCTTTTGAAACTAAGTTTGGAAAAACTTTGATTGTTGTATGTGAAGAATTATATAATGCTTCGATAATAGCAAAAATATCAACAACCAAACCAGATTTGGTAATCGTAATTTCAAATTCGCCAGCTAGAGGTTTTGAAGATGATGGGCTGCTAATCCAAAAACAATGGAATTCACTGCTTAGCACCACCGCACTGCTAAGCGGTTCTAATGTGGTCTTTAGCAACAGAGTTGGATTTGAGGATGGTTTAGGTTTTTGGGGTGGTTCTTGTG